>JAICUV010000262.1 GCA_025935655.1 Chloroflexota bacterium
AGCGGGAGAGCGCGTCGCGGCGGGACTGCGCTTCCATTGGCGGATGCTGCCACGATGCACCACCCCCGTGCAGCACCCGATGGTCACGGGTTGGGTAGCGGCCGGGCGTCGACGGTGCGGCCGGCGCTTTCGCTGACCTGCGCGCGTGACGCGGGTTGCCCGCGCCGGCGCGACTCCGGCTGCCAGTCGGAGGTGTTCGCGCGCTCCTGTCGCCTCGCCGCCTGGGGGTCGGCGCGCGGAGCGTTCGGGACGCTCCTCGGCGCGGTTCTCGGTCGGCGTTCCGCCTGCGAGGCGGAACACGGACGCCCAGGGCGGGAATGCTCCGCCTGCGGGGCGGAGCTCCGTCGGGCCGTCGGGCGGTCCGGCCGCCCGGCGCGCCGGCCGGGACGGAGCGCGGTCCGGCCGCCGGGCGCGCCGGCCGGGACCCCGGGCTACCAGGTCCAGCCGGGGATCGCCTCCACCAGGGCCGCGTCGTCCTCGATGAGGGACCCGTCCGCGTGGGCGCCGCGGACGTACGCCACCCAGTCGCCGAGCGGGAACCCCTGGGGCGTCACGTGGTCCTCGGCCACGTCGAGCGACCGGCCCGCCGCCACCGCCTGGCGGGCGACGATGACCCCCGTCTCCATGAACGGGTCGTACGTCTCCCAGCGGCCGTCCGCCTCGCGGATCATCGCGTCGTCCTCGAAGCACCACGTCCAGGCCTCGCCCGGGCCCGCGCCGCGCATGACCGGGTGACCCGCCTCGCGGGCATGGCGCGACATGTGACGGTTGGGGCTGTTGTCGCAGCACAGGGTCCGGCCACAGGTGAGGCACTGGCGAAGGTGGACCCACTGCCCCCCGATCTCGACGCACGCCTCGCACACGTCCAGGGGTGCGGGGACCGCGGTGACGGCGGTGGCGGCGTGGACGCAGCCCTGGCGCATGACGATCTCCCGGTGTGCGTGGTGGCGGCGGGACGGACCCGCGGGACCGGACGCGGTCGTGGCGGCGAGGGTGGGATTCGAACCCACGGGACTTGCGCCCGGCGCTTTTCAAGAGCGCTGCCATAGACCACTCGGCCACCTCGCCGCGGGCGAGCATAGCAGCGGGGCGGTATCGTCTCGCCGTGATCCGCGCCCCCTACGCCGACCGAGCGCTCGCCGACGGCCACCTCATCGACCTCCGGGACGTGACCAAGGACTACCTCACCGACGCCGGCCCGTTCCGGGCCCTCAAGTCCGTGAGCCTCCAGGTCGATCGCGGTGAGTTCATCGCGGTCGTCGGGCGCTCCGGGTCGGGCAAGTCCACGCTCATGAACATGATCACGGGCATCGACCGGCCCACGGCCGGCAGCGTCGTCATCGGCGGCACCAGCCTGCCCGGCCTGTCCGAGAGCCGGGTCGCCGAGTGGCGCGGGCGGACCGTGGGCGTGATCTTCCAGTTCTTCCAGCTGCTGCCCACGCTGACGGTCGTGGAGAACGTCATGCTGCCGATGGACTTCGCGGGGCTGTGGACGCCGAAGGAGCGCCAGGCGCGCGCGATGCACCTGCTGGAGCTGGTGGAGCTCGCCGACCAGGCGAACAAGCTCCCGGCGTCCACGTCCGGCGGCCAGCAGCAGCGGGCCGCGATCGCACGCTCGCTCGCCAACGACCCGCCGCTCATCGTCGCGGACGAGCCGACCGGCAACCTGGACTCCACCACGGCCGAGGACGTGTTCACGCTGTTCAAGACGCTCGTGGACGAGGGCCGGACGATCGTGATGGTCACCCACGACCCGGATCTCGCGATCCGGACGCGGCGGACTGTGCACATGGTCGACGGCGAGATCCTCGACGGGACGCTCGCGACGCCCGAGCCGGAGCCGTCCGCCGCCTAACGCAACGGGTGGACGACCCACACGTTCGGGTCGAGGTAGACCCCGCGGTCCGCGGCCACGTCGATCGCGACCGGTGACGCCGCTCCCTCCGGGAGGTACTCGCCGGACCCGGGGAACGCGAGGCCGGTCCACTCCCGCCAGTCCGCCACGGAGCCCTCGATGCGCATCGACGCCGGTGACGCGCGCCCGATCCGGCCGCCGAGGCGGACGTGCAGCCGAATCCACGGGTCGAACGGGAGGCCGTCGTCGCGCATCCACGCCGCGTAGGCCTCGATCGGGATCAGCGGGTAGTGGACCTTGTGCGTCGGGCGCACGCACGCGATGACGGCGCGATAGCCGCGCGATGTCGCGTTCGCGCGCATGGCATTGACCATGACGCCGCTGTAGCCCGAGCCCTGCCGGTCCGGGCGGACAGTCACCTGGAGCGCCCCGAGCGTGTCCGGCGGCGTCCCCGCCTCGAGCCCGGCGACGGTGCGGCGGAGCTGGTCGTCCCAACCGGCCGGCAACCCGTCGTCGGTGCCGTCCCAGGCCAGGGGCGCGCTGTTGTTCGCGGCCACCAGCTCGCCCCGCTCGTCGAGCAGCGCGAGCTGGAACGGCGCGAAGTCCTCGCGCAGGCGGCCCCAGTGCTCGTTCGCGACCGGGTCGTTGAGCATGAACTCCGGCCACAGGGAGGCGCTGACCTCCGACATCGGGCGCCACAGGTCCGGCCGCTCCTCGACGGACAGGAGCACGTGGCCCGGCGGAAGCACCAGGCCGTGCGCGGCGAGGCCCTCCCCCGTGGTCATCGGTCAGACCTTGACGACGACCGTGCCGCCGATGAGGTCGTGCCAGCCGCGGCGGCGGCTGTCGAACAGGATCCACAGCCAGCCGATCGGCAGGCCGAACACGATGGAGTTGATCGAGTAGCCGATGAACCGCAGGATCGCGCCGCCCCAGCCGACGGGGCCGCCGTCGCGGTCCCGGACGACCCGGATCCCGAACATCCGCATCCCCGGCGTCTGGCCGCTCTGCTGCCAGAAGTACGGGAAGTACAGGATGCCCACGAGGATCGTCACGCCGACCCAGGTCGTGATCGCCGTCGCGCCGAGCGCGCCGACCTCGTTGTCGCGCGTCGACCCGACGAGCACCGCGCCGAGCACGAGCGAGAGCACGGTGATGATGATCCCGAGCAGGATGCCGTCGATGATGTACGCGAGGATGCGGGCGCCGTACCCCGCGAACTCGACGCCCGGCGCCGGTCCCGTGACCTGGGCGCCGCCCTGCCAGTACGGCGGGGCGGACGACGGCGCGGGGGCGACGGGCGGCGGCGCCACGGGCGGCGCGGGCACGACGGGCGCGGGGGCGGCCGGTGCCGGCGCGGGCGGCTGCGGTGCGTCTGCCGGCTGCGGGGCCGACGGCGGCTGCTGGTCCATGGATGATCTCCCTCGGGGACTCCGCCGGCAGCCCGATTCCCCTCAGGCCCTGGCCGGCCCGCCAATCGTATCGCTGCCCATGTACGGCCGGAGCACCCCCGGGACCTCGACCGTCCCGTCCTGCCGCTGGTACTGCTCGAGGATGGCGGCGACGACCCGCGCGAGCGCGAGCCCGGAGCCGTTGAGCGTGTGGACGAGCTCCGGCTTGGCGCCCTTCTCGGGGCGGTAGCGGATCGCCATCCGGCGCGCCTGGTAGTCGCCGAAGTTGGAGCACGAGCTCACTTCCAGCCAGCGCTCCACGCCGGGCGACCAGACCTCGAGGTCGTACTTCTTGCGCTGCACGAAGCCCATCTCGCCGGTGCTCAGGAGCAGGACGCGGTACGGCAGCCCGAGCCGCTGGAGGAGCACCTCCGCGCGAGCGGTCATCCACTCGAGCGCCTCGGGGCTGTCCTCGGGCTTCTCGAACAGCACCATCTCGACCTTGTCGAACTGGTGGACGCGGAGGATGCCCCGGGTGTCCTTGCCCGCGGCCCCGGCCTCGCGCCGGAAGCACGGCGAGTAGGCCGCGTAGCGGACCGGCAGATCGGCCGCCTCGAGGATCTCGTCCCGCAGGAGGTTCGTGACCGGGACCTCGGCGGTGGGCACCAGGTACAGGTCGTCCCGGGTGACGACATACATCTGGTCTTCCTTGTCAGGAATCTGGCCGGTGCCCGTCGCGCTTGCCGTATTGACGACGGCCGGCGGCCAGATCTCCGTCAGGCCGTGCTCGTGCGTGTGCGTGTCGAGGAAGAAGTCGATCAAGGCGCGCTGCAGGGTTGATCCGACACCGGTGTATACCGGAAACCCCGATCCCGCGACCTTCGCGCCGCGGACCAGATCGATGAGACGCAGGTGTTCCGCCAATTCCCAGTGCGGCTTGCGCTGCCATGACCCTTCGTCGCGCTGACGTCGCTCGCCCCAGGTCCGGACGGTGCGGTTCGCGTCCTTTCCGCCGATGGGGACGTCGGGATCGGCAGGGTTCGGAATCCGCAGGAGGAGTTCCTCGAGCTCCGCTTCGACCGTGGCCAGCTCCACGTCGATCGCGTCGGCTCTGGCACCGGCTTCGGTGGATCGCCTGCGCAGGTCGGCAACCTCCGGCCCCTCCGGTTTCGCGCCGCCTCGGATCGCCTCGCCGACCTGCTTCGAAACCGTGTTCCGCTCCGCCTTGAGCCGATCGCCTTCACCCAACAAGGCGCGTCGGCGCGCATCGACCTCCAGCGCCCGGTCGACGAACGTCGGGTCCTCGCCCTTATCGATCGCGCCCTGGCGGATGC
>JAICUV010000327.1 GCA_025935655.1 Chloroflexota bacterium
CCCGCGGCATACAGGTAGAGCCACGGGTCCCAGCCGAACGTCGAGGTGGCCCACGCGAGCAGGATCCCCGCCGCGGCCGAAGCCGTGAGCGAACCGAGGGAGGAGTAGCGCGTCACGGCGATCACGACCAGGAACAGCGGGATGATGATGGCCGCGATCGCGGGCGAGAACGCGAGCAGTCCGCCGAAGGCGGGCGCTACGCCCCGGCCGCCGCCGAGACCCAGGAACGGGGAGCGGCTGTGGCCGACGATCGCCGCGAGGCCCGCTACGACCTCGACGCCGGTGCCTGCCCCGAGCGCCCGGGCGAGGAGCACCGCGGCGGTCCCCTTGAGCAGGTCCAGGATCCCCGACAGCAGCGCGAGCCGGGTGCCCATGGCCCGCATCGCGTTCGCGCCGCCCGTGCGTCCGCTGCCGATGGTGCGGGGATCGGTGCGGCCCGTGAGCCGCGCGACGATGATGCTCCACGGGATGCCGCCGATGAGGTAGGCGGCCACGACGATCGCGATCGCGCGGACGAGCTCGAAGGTCTCCACTGCGGGCCGAGTATAGGGGTCGCCCTCAGGCCCCGGAGGCGGACGTCCACGAATCGACCGCCTCGACCAGGCGGGCGGGATGGCCCTTGAACCACGCCGCGCGCTCGGGATCGGAGGCGACCTCCTCCACGATGCCCAGCAGCGCCTCGTTGACCGGGGCCGGGACGCCGGCCGCGCCCGCCGCCGCCACGACCGCCCCGTTGAGCCAGCGTGCCTCGGTCGGCCCGGTGCCGCCCTCGCGGACGTGGAGCCGCAGGGACGGCGACTTGCCGCCGCGCGCCCCGGCGATCCCGCGTGCGACGAGGGGGCGGCCGAGGACCGCCGGCAGGGCGAGTCCACGAAGCAGCATCGAGATGTCGGCGCCGGGCAGCGCGACCGGCCTGAGGCCGAGCCCACGCATGACCGCGAGCGCCTCCCGGAGCTGGCGCCGCTCGATCGCGTACAGGCGCCGGTCCTCGTAGATGACGCCCGGGCTGAGGTCCAGGATCGCGCTCGTCGCGTTGCCCACGAGGTTGGCCAGCAGCTTCGACCACTTCATGGCGTCGGCGTCGGGGCACGCCTTGGCCGGGAGCCCGGCCGCGGTCCAGGTTGCCGCGAGCCGTCCGCGGAGCGCGAGGCCACGGCCGGCGTCGTCGTCACGCACGACGGCGACGCCGATGCCGCCGGTCCGCAGCCGGCGCACGCCGCCCTCCACGGGTTCGACGGCGGCCGTGAGCGAGGCCGCGAGCAGCGGGGCGGGGTAGGGGATCCAGGCATCGGCGAGCGCCTCCGCGCCGACGCCGTTCTGCGCCGTGAGCACGGCCGCGTCGGGCCAGCGCCGGGCCGTCTCGAGCGCCCCCTCGAGGTCGAACGCCTTGACCGCGACGATGACCACGTCCGCGCCGTCGATCCGGGCGGCGTCCGTGACCCGGGTGACGGGGACGTGTCGGCTGCCGGTCGGCTCCTCGAGCAGCAGGGCGTCCGGGTCAGGGCCCTCGTACGGGCGCCGGAGGAGCAGCGTGACCGTCGTCGCGGGGGTGGCCAGCGTGCCGCCGAGGAACGAGCCCACCGCGCCGGCGCCAACGACGACGACGCGCAGCGGACCCGCCTGCTCCGGCTCGATCGCCACCGTCGTCCTCCGAGGGGCGGCGACCGGGGTGGATCAGGTCCAGCCCGCGATCACCGACGTCAGCCACAGACCATACCCGACCGTGGCGATCCAGACCGCCACGAGCGCTCGGGTGATCCAGCGCTCCGTGCCGGGGCTGAAGCCGAAGTCGAACAGCACGGCGCGCAGCCCGAGCAGGCCGTGCCAGGTCACGGTCACGAGGAAGGCGAGCTCGACCACGATGACCACGGGGCTCGACAGCCACGTCACGACGGCGGCGAAGTCACGCAGGCCCTCCGGGACCACGAAGTGCTGGGCGACCATGTGGACCGTCACCAGGCCCAGCACGAGGATGCCGCTCACGGCCTGCCAGACCCACGACCAGTCGTGCGCGGCCGTCTCGCGCCGGGCGTGGTCGGCGGGCGTCGGGAGGTCGAGCGGCAAGGACGGTACGGCCATGTCAGGCAACCTCGAACAGGCGCAGCGCGGCCACGCCGGTGACCAGCACCGCCCCGGCCATCAGGGCGACGAACAGCGCCTTGCCGCGGCCCGTCACGATGCCGAAGCCCAGGAGCGCAAGCCGGATCCCGTTGAGGCCGTGGACCAGGAGCCCGGCCAGCAGCAGGACGTCGAACGCGAGCACGACCGGGGACCCGGCGATCTCGACGAACGCGTCCCATGACGCCGGCCCGCGCGCGAGCTGGGTGAGGATGAGGAGGTGGAGATAGAGGTACAGGAGGACGCCCAGGCCCGACAGCCGGTTGACGATGAACGCGAGGCCGCCGAGACGCCGGCCACGCGGATCGAACCAGCCCGTGACGCCACGCCGCTCGTTCATCTGCCGCTTCCCTCGGATGTCGCGCGCCGGCCGAGGATCGCCGCAACGCGCCGTCGCAGCAGCCCCCGCCGGAGGTGGAGGATGCGCTCGCCGGGCCCGGCCTCGGAGGGGCAGGCCTCGCTGCACTCGAAGGCGAGGTGGCAGCGCCAGGCTCCCTGGTCGCCGTCGACCATCTCGTACGCCGGCCCCGGGTCGGCGCCCCGTGGCTCCTCGATGACGCGCCAGGCGGCGCCGAGGACCGCGGGTCCCTCGTACGCGGCGTCGGTCGCCTCGATCGGGCATGCGGAGATGCACAGCCCGCACTCGATGCAGTCCTCGAACCGGCCGAGCGCCTCGACGCCCTCGGCGGGCCGGCCGCCGGCCACGAGCGTCGAGGACCGGACGAGCGGGACCGCCATCGGCTCGAGCGCCTCGTACAGCGCCTCGATGTCGACCACGAGGTCGCTCACCACCGGCTGGTTGCGCAGCGGCTCCACCACCACCTCGCCGTCGGGCAGGTCGTCGAGCCGGGTCACGCACGCGAGGACGTCGCGCCCGTCGACGCGCATGCCGCAGGTCCCGCACGACGCGTGGAAGCACGAGTGGCGGACGTCGAGCGTCGGGTCGACCCGCGAGCGGATCCAGGTCAACGCGTCGAGGACCGTCATCCGGGAGGACGTCACGGGGACCTCCACCCGCTGCCAGCGCCGGGGACCCTCGCCGCGCGGGGTCCGCACGACGCGTACGGTGCGCGTGGCGGTCACGGGGACGGGCCCGCCGTCCGGGACGGCCTCGGTGGGGCGATCCAGCGTCGTCGCCATCTCAGGCCGCCCTGGCGTGGTGGAACGCCGTGTGGGGCAGCAGGACCGTCTCACGCGTCCGGCAGGGCTCCTC
>JAICUV010000086.1 GCA_025935655.1 Chloroflexota bacterium
GGTCGATCTGGCGCAGCGCCTCCACCGCGTACAGGGCGGCGACCTCCGGGCCGCGCAGCTCGATCAGGTTGTCGCCGTTGTCCTTCTCGCCGCCCGCGGCGAGGTTGGACGAGCCCGTGTAGACGCGGGGGTTCGAGCCGCCGAAGTCAACGACCACGAACTTGTCGTGGATCACCTGGCCCGCGCCACCCGAGACCTCCGACGCGCATGTCGATGCGCTGCCCGGCCCCGGGATGCCCGCCGACCGTGCCCAGCGGATCCTCGCCCGGCTCGCCGCCGCCGAGGCCCGGGCGTGACGTGGCCCGAGGCGGTCAAGACCGCCGCACCGGGCGTCCCGTAGCCTGCCGGGCATGCACCCGCTGCTGGGCCTCATCGGCTTCGCGTTCGTCAGCTCCGTGACGCCCGGGCCCAACAACGTCCTCCTGTGGGCGTCGGGCGCCACGTTCGGGTTCCGGCGGACGGTGCCGCACGTGCTCGGGACCGCGGTGGGCCTGGGCTCGATGGCGCTCGCGTCCGCAGCCGGGATCGCGGCGCTGGTCGCGGCGGTCCCCGCGCTCGGCGTGGTGATGCGCGTCGCCGGCTCGGCCTACCTGGTGTTCCTCGCCTGGCAGATCGCGCGGTCGGGGTCACTGCACGCGGGCTCGGCCGCTCGACCGATGTCCCTCCTCGAGGGGTCGGCGTTCCAGTGGGTGAACCCCAAGGCGTGGATCTTCGCCCTCGGCGCCGTCACCACGTTCCGGCCCCCGGCCATGGACGCCGTCATCGGCACGCTGCTGATCGCGGCCGTGATGATGGTCGTGATCATCCCGTCGGCGGGGCTGTGGGCGGGGTTCGGGAACGCGCTCGGCTCGCTCCTCGAGCGCGACCGGACGCGCCGGGTCGTGAGCGTGGTCCTCGCCGCGCTGGTCATCGCGACGATCGCGCTCGTCTGGATCTGAGGCCGTTCGGCGCCCGGGTCGTCAGCCCGCGTCGAGGGAGGGCGCCGCTGGTGGGTCGGTGGGCGGGTCCGTGGGCGGTACCGGCGTCGGGTCAGGCGTCGCCGTCGGCGTCGGCGTGGGGGTCGGGGTCGGGGTCGGGGTCGGGGTCGGCGTGGGCGTGGGAGTCGGTGTCGGCGTGGGAGTCGGTGTCGGGGTGGGCGTGGGCGTCGGCGCGGGGTCGGCGGGAGCGGCCGGCGGCGGTGGCGGCGTGGGCGTGGGCGTGGGCGTCGGGTCGGGCGGCGGCGGCGGGGCCACCGGGAGGGTGACCCGGATCCGGGCACCGAACGCGGCCGAGAGGCCGTCGCGACCGTCGCCGTACGCGAAGTAGATCGTCTTGCCGTCGGCGAGCAACGTACCCTCGTCGCGCAGGCCCGGGCCGTTGTAGCGGGCGATGATCCGGGCGATGGACCACCGGTGGCTGTTCACCGCCTTGGGCCCCACCCACGTCGCACCCCGGTCGAAGCTCACGGCGACGGCGTTGCCGGCGGTCCGGTTGCTCCCGACGGCATCGACGGTGTGGAACAGCACGGCCAGGAACCCCTGGCCCACGACGAGCTCCGGGCGCATCGAGAGCTGCGAGCGGCCGTTCGCGCCGGGCGCGTGCGGCAGGTACCGGGTGTGCCAGGTCCTGCCGCGGTCATCGCTGTAGACGATCCGGATCCTGCCGTCGCCCGCGACCGCGTAGTACAGCCGCCCGCCCTCGTCGACCACGAGGCCCGTCGCCCAGCATGGCTCGGCGAGCCCCACGTTCACGCCCTTGAGCCACGACGTGTAGCCCAGGTTCCACGACGTCTCCGGGAGCTTCGTCGCGAGGACGTTCGATGCGTGGGTCAGCCGGCCGGTGGCGTGGTCCAGGTGCAGCCTCGACACGCCGAACGCGATCCGGCCGACGTTGGACGTGCCGCCCTTGCAGAACGGGCAGGTGATGCTCCAGTGCTTCATGTCGAGCTGGTAGCCCGCGACGTAGGCCGTGCCATCCGGGGCGGTCGTCAGCTTGTAGCCGATGCGCCAGGCGTCCCCGTAGCCGGTGGGCGGGGTCATCTTCCCCACCTCGGTCTCGGACCACGTGCGGCCGAAGTTGCGCGAGGCGATCACGCGCAGGCCGTCACCCCGGTCGGGGTCCTTCGGCCAGTTGTAGGCGAGGTAGATCGCGCCGAAGTTCGGGCTCGCGGGGTTCGTGTCGACCGCGATGTCCTCCATGCCGCCGAACCAGCCGCGGGTGTTGTCCGCGATGTAGGCGAGGTGCCACGTCGAGCCCTCGTTGTCGCTGTAGCTGACGCCGAAGTGGTAGTTGTTCGGGGCGCCCACCATGGCCGTGTACCAGAGGCGCGCGGATCCCTTCGTGGGGCCGGGACCCCACGCGACCATCGGGTGGCTGCCGCCGCCGCGCGGGTGGCCGGACGTCGAACGCCACGTCCTGCCGCCGTCGTGGCTGATCCGGATGACGGGATGGCTCTCCTCGCCCGGGCCCGCGGCGTACACGACGGCCAGCCGCAGGGCGTTGTACGGGTGGGCCGTGACGATCGGCTCGCGGCTGCGATTGGTCAGGCTGGTGGGCTTCGGGCTCACGCGGTACTCGCCGAGGACCGACCAGCTCCCCGTCTCGGCCGTGCCGACCGCCGCGGCGATCGGTGCGGTGGCCGCGGCTGCCGGGAGATACCCGGCGGCGGCGACGACGATCGCGAGCAGGACGCGAAGGTGCTGGTGCAATCCGACTCCTGGTTCGCGGGACGCGCCGCGGCCGTTGTGCCCGACGTGAGTGTGCCTGACGCGCGACGGCCGGGAGTGGCCCGGACGTACTGGCGTCGTCAGGCCGTGGTACCGCGCGCTCGCGACCATTGACGTAGCCGGATCGCCGACGGCCGACGACTGTCGGGGCGCGCCAGGTGCGTGACGATCCGTCCATGAGCCAGCACCCGTCCTCCGCCACCAGTCGCGTCGGCATCGGCGACCTCCTGTCGCTGCTGTACCTCGGCGCGGTCTGGGGCGGCGCCTTCCTGTTCTTCCGCGTCGCGTCCCCGGAGGTCGGGCCCGTGTGGACCGCCGAGATCCGGATCGCGCTCGCGGGCACGCTGATCGCCCTCGCCCTCGGCCCGCGCCGGATCCTCGCGCTGCGGCCCTACCTCAAGCAGCTCGTGATCGTGGGCGCGACCTTCTCCGCGATCCCGTTCACGCTCCTCGCCTACGCCACCCTCACGCTGCCGAGCTCGCTCGCCTCGCTGCTCATGGCCACGACGCCGCTGTTCACCGCGATCGTGGGCGCCGTGTGGCTCCGCCAGGGCCTGTCGCCGCGCGTGGTCGCGGGCCTCGTCCTGGGGTTCGGCGCCGTCGCGATGCTCCTCGGCGGCGCGACGAGCGCCATCGGCCCGTCGACGCTGCTCGCGTTCGGCGCGGGCCTGCTCGCCGCGTTCAGCTACGCGATCGCCGGCACGTACGTCCGTCGCTCGACGGGTGGCATCGCGCCGCTCGATCTGGCCGCGGGCCAGCTCCTGGCGGGCGCCGTCGTCCTGCTGCCGGTCGCGATCGTGAGCGGCGCACCCGGCGCGCTGCGCATCGACGGCGCGGTGTCCCTGGGGCTGATGGCCCTGGTGTCCACGGCGCTCGCGTGGCCGCTGTTCTTCCGCGTCTCCGCGCGCACCAACGCCACGACGGCCAGCACCGCGACCTTCATCGTCCCGCTGTTCGGCATCGTGTGGGGCTCGCTGATCCTGGGCGAGCCGATCGGGCCGCAGCTCCTGGGCAGCTTCGCGATCGTGCTCGTGAGCCTGGTGCTCGTGCTGCCGGTCCCGCTCTCCGCGCTGACCGCACGGGTCGAGGCGCTCGGTGCCCGCGCGCGGGCAGCCTGGCTGGCGCTCGCGCTCCGGTGGGCCGCGTCAGGCTCCTGACAGCTCGACGTCGGCGGCCGGCGTCGCCCGCCCTTCGAGCGCCTAGCCGCCGGAAGTCGCCGTTCTCGCGGCCCCTCGTGAAGCGCTTGAGGACGCGGCCCAGGAAGGCGTCGATGCGGGGGCCCGGGACCCGCGGGGTCGTCACGCTCAGCGTGACCCGGGACGCCCCATCGTCCGCCGGCTCCACCCGGATCGACGTCCGCACGCGGTAGCCCTCGATCACCTGGAACGTGACCAGCCGCGGCGGGTCCCATTCCGCGACCTCGGCCACGAACGCCCAGTCCCGGAAGAACAGGTGCCCGGACTGCCGGCCACGCCGCCCGAGGCGCGTCGGCCCCTCGTCGATCCACCGGGTCTCGCGGACGTGCTCGTGCCAGCGCGGGTTGTTCTCCGCGTCCGCCACGAAGGCGAAGACGTCCCCGGGGGACGCCTTGATGACGCCCGTGTAGGTCGCCTGGGGCATCTCGGGGTCAGTGGCCCGGGTGCTCGGCCGTCGAGCGCCCGGCGGCGGACGGCATCGGCACGTTCCAGCCGATGAGCTCGCAGCCCAGGAGGTGCGGCGCGCCCTCGCCGGGCGTGCACTCGGGGCAGCCCCAGGGCGTCAGGCCGCCCTCATCCGGGCGGTAGTCCAGGTGACACACCGCCTCGGTGGGGTCGCAGTTCATCGCGTGGCAGGCGTGCGCACAGTGGACCCAGTGCTCACAGGTACAGGTGGCATCCAGCCGCGGGGCGCGGATGACGGAGCTGGGAAATGGGGACGCCTGCATGCCGGTGCTCCATCGAGCGGCCATCGCGTCCCGACACCCTTGCCGGGCCGGTGGGGCGAATCATGCGCCCCCGGGTCAACCGCCCTAGACGAGCGCCGCGATGAGCGCGGCGGCGCGGGCGGCGCCGTCCGTCTCCACGGGGAGCGTCCGGACCGGCCGGTCGATCTCCTCGGCGATCGCCGCCGCGATGACCTCGGGCGGCGACTCGTCGAAGCGCAGGCACCGGCCGGCGCCGTACCGCTCGAGCCGGTGGCGCACGTGGCGCTGCTGCTCGAAGTGGTTCTCCAGCGGGACGTACAGGAACGGCCGGCCGGCCGCGGCCAGCTCCATCGTCGTCGTGAGGCCCCCCTGCACCACCGCGAGGTCGCAGGCGACCAGGTGGCGGTACAGCGCCGGTACGAACGCCCGCACCTCCACGCCCGGCGCCGCGCCGAGCGACGCGGGGTCGATGCGCGGCCCGGCGACCACGATCATGCGCAGCCCCGGAACGCGCCGGGCCGCGTCCGGGTACGCCTCGATGACCCGGCGCAGCAGGCTCTCCCCCACCCCGGACCCGCCGACGGCCACGATCACGATCCGTTCGTCGGGGCGGTAGCCCAGCTCCGCGCGGAGCTCCTCCCGGCGGGCGAGGAGCGGGGCCGGGTCGAAGCCCGTCACGTACCCGCTGAACGCGTAGTGACGCTCGGTCCAGTCCCGGATCGCCGGCAGCCCGGGCCCGAAGGCGTCCGGGACGATGTCGTCCGGGTTGCCCACGAAGATCGCGCGGTCGCGGATCCGCGGGAAGCGCTCCACGTGCTCGATCATCTCGGCGTTGTAGTCGGCCGTGAGGAACGCCTCGCGCTCGCCACCGGCGGGCATCGGCAGCCAGCCCACGAAGTCCGTCATCCAGGCGAACGCCGTCCGCTTGAGCTCCGGGTTCTCATGCAGGAAGTGGTCCACGTCCCACGCCTCGTCGCCGATCACGAGGTCGTATTCGCCGTCCTCGATCGCGTCGTGGAACACCATGAAGTTCGCGACGAGGATCTCGTCCATGCGCCGGATCGCCTGGAAGGCGTTGAGGTCGTGACCCGCCGCCTCCGCGGTGAAGTGCGCGGACTCGGACGCGAGCTCGGCGCTCAGCGGGTGGATCCGCTCGCCGCGCGCCTCGAGGACGTCGGTGACCGGGTGCTGGGCGAGCCAGTCGATCTCGAGGTCCGGGTGGATCGCCCGCAGCTCGTCCGCGATCGCCGCGTCGCGCATGGCGTGCCCGAGGCCGATCGGGGACGAGAGGTACAGGGCCCGCCGCCTGCGCGACAGCGCCCGGGTCCAGGTGCGTGGGCCGGTCGACGTCATCACTGTCCTCCCTCGATCCCACGGACGAAGTCGCGGATGAGCAGGTTGGCCAGCACCGGGTGCCGGCCCGGGATCATGTGATCTGCGCCCTCGACGATCACCAGCCGGGCGCCGGTGAGCTCGGCGAGGCGGTGAGCACGGGCCACCGGCTGGCAGTGGTCCTCCGTGCCGTGGACGATGAGCAGCGGCGCGCGCACGGCGCGACACACGGCCTCGATCTCGTCACGGCCGGGAACCGGCGGAGCCTCGGCCTCCGCGAGCATGGCCTCGGGCGAGCCGTCGATCGCCCAGCCCGCGGCGTCCTCGATGGCCTTCGTCGAGTGCGGCTCGGTGGTGGTTGCCGTGAACCAGAACCGGGCGAAGCGCGGGTAGTCCGCCTGCCACACGTGGCGGTTGACGAGCGCCCAGCCCTCGTACGCCGGGAGCTCGGCCTCGAAGTCGTGCTCCAGGCGGAACGGGTGCGGCGGGGTCAGCCGGGGCACGCCGACGGCGAAGGCGACGATCCCGAGCACGCGTTCCGGCCGCTCGACGGCGAAGCGCATGGAGCGCCACACGCCATCCGCGCACAGCCCCACCAGCACTGCCGCGTGCGTCGCGGTCGCGTCCATCACCGCCTGCATGTCGTCGAGGTAGGTGGCGTCGCCGTAGCGGCCGGGGTCGAGGGGCCGGTCCGACCGGCCGTTGCCGCGCCCGTCGAACGCCACCACCCGGAAGTGCCGGGCGAGGTAGTGGACCTGGCCCTTCCACTGGCGCGAGTGGATGATCGGCGAGGACGGGAGCAGCAGCAGCGCAGGGCCGCGATCGTCGCCGTAGACGTCCCACGCGATCCGTGTGCCATCGGCCGAGGTGGCGAGGCCGGACCGGTCCGGGAGGCGGGCGCGGCCGCTGTCGCGGTCGAACGCGACGTCCCTGGAGGCCCCGACGGCGACGTCGCTCATGGCCGGCGGCCCAGGCCGCGGACGAAGTCGCGGATGAGGAGGTTGACCCGGACCGGGTCGCGTCCCAGCGGCGAGTGCCCGCCCCCTTCGAACGCGACGAGCGGGGCTCGGAGCCCCTCGGCCACCCGGCGACCCGCCTCGAACGGGATCACGTGGTCGTCCGTGCCGTGGATGACCAGCGCGGGGCAGCGGACCCGGGCGAGGTAGTCGAGCGCGGCGTCGCGACCCGTGAGCGCGACGCCGTCGGCATCGTGCTCCATGAACGGCGCGGCGTCGATGCGGATCATCGTCTCGGGATCGGTCTCGAGCGCCCAGCCGACCATGTCCTCGATCGGCTTGGTCGAGTGCGGCTCGCTCAGGACCTCGCCCATGAAGAACTCCGCGTAGCCGCGCCAGTCGCGGCGCCAGCTGAAGGCGTTCTCGCGCAGCCACCCCTCGTCGATGCCGAGGTCCTCGTCGAACGGGTGGCTCGACCGGGCCGGGTGCGGGATGCCCAGCCCGGCCGCGGGAGCGACGAGCACGGCCCCGAGCACGCGGTCGGGGTGCTCCGCCGCGAGGCGGAGCGCGTAGCCGCCGCCCATCGAGAAGCCCACGATGACCGCCCGCTCCGTGGAGGTCGCGTCGAGGACCGCGACCGCGTCCTCGACGAACTCGTGGGCCGCGTACGCCGAGGGTGAGGACGGGCGGTCGGACCGGCCGTTGCCCCGCCCGTCGAAGGTGAGGACGCGGAATTGGCGCGCGAGGTACGGCACCTGGAGCTTCCACACGCGGGAGTGGACGATCGACCAGGTGGGCAGCAGCAGGATCGTCGGCTGACCGGGAACGGGCGCCGCGGCGCCGTAGCGCTCCCACGCGACGCACACGCCGTCGCGGACGACCTCGCCCGAGGCGTCCGGCTGCCGGGCACGAGACTGCCAGCTGGCGATGATCCGGGTCGGGGACGCGACCATCGGCGGGACCCCCTAGGGCCTGCACCAGAGAGCGTTGATGATCCGCCAGCCGTCGTCGGTCCGCACGAGGTGGAGATAGTCGACGTAGGGGACCGCGTACGCGTTCGCCGACGCGATGTCGCCATGGACCTCGATCGCGCCGAGCGTGTAGCCGCGCCGGTCGGGATCGGCCGTGCGGCCGCGACCCTGGCGCGCGCCCTCGACCATCGTCTCGCGCGTGTCGGCCGCCAGGACGAGGGCCCCCTCGGCGTCCCCGATCCAGCCCCGCTTCGCCAGCTCCGGGTGCAGGGCGCGGGCCATCCGGTCCGCGTCGGCGTCATACCAGCCGAGGTAGTAGTCGGCGATGGTGACCCGGATCGCCGCGGCGTCGGCGGCCGTCGCGGAGTGGATGGTGGCCGTGGTGCTCGTCATCGGGGGCTCTCCTCCGTCGCGGCGGCTCCGCCCTCCTCCAGGGTCCGGATGACGTCGCCCAGCTTGCGCAGCGCGGAGCGGACCGGCAGCTCGGCCTCGGTGAAGCCGAGCAGGATGGCCGACTCCGCGCCGATGAACGGGACCCCCATGAGGGCCGCGATCTCCGCCGGCACGAACGGTCCGAGCCCGCCCCGGCCGGCGCCGACGCGCGCCGCCACCTCGGCGAGCACGACGTACCAGCCGCCGACGAACCGCCTGACGGCGGCCGCCACCTCCGGGTCGGACCAGCCCGCGGCGATCATCTCCTGGAGGACCCGGACGTAGCCGGACTCGAGGTCCTCGTCGAGGAAGTCGCAGGCGCGGTCCCACTGCTTCCACAGCGGCTCGGGGCCCGCGAACATCGCCCGCTGGCGCTCCAGCAGCCGCTCGTTCTCGGCCCCCAGGACCGCGAGGATGAGCTGCTGCTTGCTGCCGTAGTGGTAGTGGATCTGGCTGAGGGGCACGCCGGCCGCCTCCGCCACCGCGCGCGTGGACAGGTTCGCGTAGCCGTCCGCGAGCAGGCGCGACCGCGCGGCGGCCAGGATCGTGTCCCGCGTGTCGGCGGTCACGCGTTCACGGCGTTCGGCACGGGTCAGGGGCTCGGCGGTGGTCTCGTCCACGTCGGGCCGAGGATACGACGCGTGACTCACCCGGCGACCGCATAGACCGCACACAGGACGAGCAGGACCCCCAGCGGGCGGCTGATGCGCCGACCCCACGGGAGGTTCTTCTCCGCCGCGGTGATCGCGCCCAGGACGAGCATCGCGGTCACGCTGCCGAGGCCGACGCCGAACATCACGAGCATCAGCGACCAGCAGCAGCCGACGCAGAACGCGCCGTGCGCGATCCCCATCGCGAGCGCCTCGCGTCGCTCGCTCGTCCCCCGCCAGCGCGCCACCACGAAGCCGAGCGGCGTCCGGCACTCGTCGAGACAGCGGTCGCGGAGCGGGCTGAACTGCCACAGGCCGGCGACGAGGAGCGTCGTGCCCAGGATGACCTGCTGGTGCGCCGCCAGCCACGGGATCGCGTCGACGGCGGCGTGGATGCCGCGGTCCAGGATCCACGCCGCGAGGCCGAACCCCGCCCAGGCCACGAGGTAGCCGGCGAGCAGGAGCGCGACGAGCAGGTGCGGCTGCCGCCGGCGCCGGATGAGCGCCGCGAACGTGAGCACGAGCGGGATGCTCGACGGCAGCATCATCGCCACGATCATCAGCGTCCACCCGAGGGTGAACAGCGACGCCTGGACGACGACGGGGCCCGACCCGCCCTCGTGGTGGAGGGCCGCGCCGGCCGCGGAGCCGGACCACGCGGCGATGCTCGCCCAGGCGAGGAGGGAGAGCCCGGCGAGCGCCGCGCCGAGGACGGCCCGGTCGCGGCGCGCGTCGCGCAGGTGGGCTGCGGCGAACATCGGAGGTCAGGCCGCGAAGCGGAAGTGGCCCTGGAGGGCGTTGTTCCCCGTCGCGTGCACGTCCGGCAGGCGGTGCTTCGAGCCGTTCCGCGTGAAGGCCGTGGACTTCGACGCGTAGACCGGCGACCCGGGGATCGTCGAGAACACGGTGCCCGACAGGACGGTCTGCTCGCCCGTGGCGCCGAGGAACGGGATCACGTCGGCGTCCGCCACGTCGCCGATCGCGACCCGGCCCTTGCCGCCGTCGACCGTGAACGTGATCGGCGCCCGCTCCACGGACACCACCTCGCCGATCAGGCCGGCGAGGTCGGCGACCGCGCCACCCAGCTGCCCGGTGAACACCTTGAGCATCGCGCCCTCCTGCTCGGGGGTCGCGCGGTCGTCGACGAAGATCGCGGCCGTCCAGCTCTTCGCGACGAGGACGTTGCCGGGGATGTGGACCGACGCCGCGAGCGTGATGCCGGCCACGTCGACGCCCTCGATCGTGCCGGAGTCCACGTGCCACGCGAGGACCGAGTCGCAGGTGCCGCCGTCGGGATCCTCGCCCACCCAGCACGGGCACAGGACGTTGCAGGTGCAGACCTCGAGCAGCCGGCCTTCGATGTCGTAGCCCATGACGATGCCTCCAGGACGCGGGACCGATGGCGTGGAGCCCATCTTGGTCGGTCGATCGACCGACATCGGTCGGATGACCGACACTCTACGACGCGCTGTCAACCCCCCATCGCGAGGCTCCTGCAAGGCACGGCCGGGCGAGGTCGGCCTAGACTCCGGCGATGAGCACCGAGTGGACGAGCGATCGCCGGGGCACCGGCGCGTACGCCGACGTGAACGGCATCAGCCTGTACTACGAGACGTACGGGAGCGGCCGGCCCCTGGTCCTGCTCCACGGCGGGTTGGGATCGGGCGAGATGTTCGGGCCGATCATCCCCCGCCTCGCCGAGTCGCACCAGGTCATCGCCGTGGACCTCCAGGCCCACGGCCGGACGGCGGACGTCGACCGGCCGATCGCCCTCGAAACGATGGGCGACGACATCGCGGCGCTGGTCGGCCACCTCGGCGTCGGCCGGCCCGACGTCATGGGCTACTCCCTGGGCGGCGGGGTTGCATTCCAGGTGGCCCTGCGGCACCCGGGCCTCGTGCGAAAGCTCGTGGTCGTGTCGGTGTACCTGCGCTCGGACGCGGTGTACGAGGCGATGCGCAGCCAGCAGGGGCAGCTGAGCGCCGCGGCGGCGCCGATGCTGCGCGAGACCCCCATGTACGAGCTGTACCGGCGCGTCGCGCCCCGCCCGGAGGACTTCCCCCGCCTGCTCGACAAGATGGGCGCCTGGATGGCCGAGGACTTCGACTTCAGCGACCAGTTCCGGGCGCTCCAGGTGCCGACCCTCATCGTGGCGGCCGACGCCGACCTGTTCCCGCCCAGCCACGCCGTCGAGGCGTTCGAGCTCCTCGGCGGCGGCCAGCAGGACGGCGGCTGGATGGGTGAGGGCCGGCCGGCCGGCGGGCATGCCCTCGCGATCCTGCCCGGCCTCCAGCACTACACGATCTTCGCCTCGCCGCTCCTCGCGGAGGCGGCCCTCGCCTTCCTCGACGCGCCCGAGGGCGAGGCCGCCTAGCGACCGGCGAGCAGGCCGTCCAGGCGCTCGAAGTTCTCGTCCATCCCCTTGTCCATGTCGCCCAGCATCGCGTCCCGGTCCTCGACCGACAGGAAGACGGACAACCCCGACAGGCGGCAGCGGCTGCCCGGCAGGTCCTCGAACTCGATGACCTCGATGTTCGGATGGCCGGGCTCGCCCTCGTACTCGAATGTCTGCACGAGCCGGCGCGGAGCCGTCACCTCGTGGAACGAGCCGTGGAACGCCCAGCCCTCGCCGTTGCCGGCGCGGACGATGTAGCTCCAGCAGCCGCCGGTGCGCGCGTCGAACTCGCGCATCTCGAGGGTGGTCCCGGCCGGACCCGTCCACAGCGGGAGGATGTCCGGGTCCGTGTGGGCCTCGAACACTCGGGGGGCGGGCGCCTCGAACTCTCGGGTCCAGCCGATGGTCTGGCTCGCCGGGCTGGCGACGACGGTGCGCTTGGTGGTCATCGTGGTTCCTTCGTCTTCGGTGGCGCGGCGAGGACGGCGTCGAGGCGCCGGTACTTCGTCTCGAGGCGACGCCGGTGGGCCTCGAGCCAGTCCGCCGGGCTGGCCAGCGCGGCAGGCTCCAGGTGCACGGGACGGGTCTTCCCCTCCCGGCGCCGGCTGACCACCCCCGCGGCCTCGAGGACGCCGATGTGGCGCGACACGGCCTGGAGGGTGATCGGGAACAGCGCGGCGAGCTCGTTGACGGTCGCATCGCCGTCCGCGAGCCGGGTCACGATCGCACTCCGCACGGGATCCCCCAGCGCGGCGAACGTCGACGCGATGCCGGCCGTCTGCATCGTCTCCTCAACACTCAACATTTTGGTTGAATGATCGTACGCCGCGCCGCAGGTCGTGTCAACGGGTAGAGTCCCCGGCAACAGCCCATCTCGCAGCGAGGAACACGGCTTGGCGAAGTCCCAGTGGGCGGATCTCTCCGACGCGCAGATCGCGAAGCGCCTGGGCCGGCTGCTCGACGTCGTGTTCGACGACGGCACCGAGATCGGCCTCGGGGCGACACCGGGCGGACTGGGCGAGGTCGGCGAGGACAC
>JAICUV010000216.1 GCA_025935655.1 Chloroflexota bacterium
CCGCCGGCTGGCGGATGGAGCCACCGGTGTCCGTCCCGATCGACAGCGGGGCGTGGAAGGCGCCCACGGCCGCCGCGGAGCCACCCGAGGAGCCGCCGGGGACGCGCTCGAGGTCCCACGGGTTCGCGGTCGGGCCGTACGCGCTGTGCTCCGTGGACGAGCCCATCGCGAACTCGTCCATGTTGGTCTTGCCGAGGATGACCGCGCCGGCGTCCCGCAGGCGCTCCGTGATGTGCGCGTCGAACGGCGCCCGGTACCCCTCGAGGATCCGAGAGCCCGCGGTGCACTGCCCGCCCTTGACCGACACGAGGTCCTTGAGCGCGACCGGCACGCCCGCCAGCGGGTGGAGCGCGTCCAGCGCCGTGGGCCCGTCCGCGCGGGCCGCAGCCAGGCGCGCGTCGGCCGCGTCCGCCTCCGCGAGCGCGCGCTCGTCGTCGAGCGTCAGCCAGGCGTGGAGGCCGTGGTCCGTGCGGTGGGCCCGGGCGAGGTGCGCGGCCGTGACCTCGCGTGACGTCGTCTCGCCGGCACGCAGCGCCGCCGCGAGGTCGTGCGCGTACCGCTCGGTGAGCGCGTCGCCCGTGTCGATCGTCATGCGCAGCTCAGTCGCCGCCCAGGATGGCCGGCACGACGAAGAAGTCCCCGTCGCGCTGGGGCGCGTTCGCGAGCACGTCCTCGGGCGCCATCGACGGCCGCGCCACGTCCTCGCGGAGGATGTTCTCGAGCTCGATCGTCTGGGCCGTCGGCGGGATCGCGTCCGTGTCCAGCTCCGCGAGCTTCGCGTACTGGTCCAGGATGTGGTTGAGCTGGCCCTCGAGGCGGGCGAGCTCCTCCTGCGTGAGCCCGAGGCGGGCGAGGTACGCGACGTGCTCGACGTCGGCTCGGGTCAGGGCGGCCATGGCCCGATGATACGGCCCGGTTACCCGTTGTGCGGGTGGCCGTGGGCCTCGCCCTCGTCCGCGTGGAGATGGACGGTGGAGTCGGGCACGTGGACGCCGCCGCCCTGGTGGACGTGCGCGGCGCCGAGCGTGCGGGCGAGGAACTCGCGGGTGCGGGGGTCGCGCGGGTTGTCGATCACCTGCTCGGGCGGCCCGACCTCGACGAACACGCCCTCCTCGATGAAGTACACGCGGTCCGCGGCCTCGCGGGCGAACGCCATCTCGTGCGTCACGACGATCATCGTCGCGCCCTCGTGCGCGAGGTCCTCCATGACGTTGAGGACCTCCCCGACGAGGGTCGGGTCGAGCGCGGACGTCGGCTCGTCGAACAGCAGGACCTTGGGCTCCATCGTGAGCGCGCGCGCGATCGCCACGCGCTGCTTCTGGCCGCCCGACAGCCGGCTCGGGTACTCGTCGCGCTTCTCGCGCAGGCCCACCTTGTCGAGGTACTTCTCGGCCGTCGCGACGGCCTGGTCCCGCGACACGCCCTTCACCCGCATCGGGGCCTCGATGAGGTTGTCGATGACCCGCAGGTGCGGGAACAGGTTGAACTCCTGGAACACCATCTGGGCCCGCAGCCGGATCTGGCGGATCTGCTCGGTGTGCTCCCGAGATCGCGCGTGAAGCGGGTCCGCGTCCACCGCCAGGTTGTCGATCTCGATCCGCCCGATCGTGGGCTCCTCGAGGAAGTTCATGCACCGCAGGAGGGTGCTCTTGCCGCTGCCGGACTTGCCGATGAGGCAGATCGTCTCGCGCGGGTAGACCTCCATCGACACGCCCCGGAGCACGTGGTTGGAGCCGAAGTACTTCTGCACGTCGAGCGCCCGCACGATGGGCGCCGCGCCCGCGGGCGTGAGGTGGCCCGGCGTCGCGAACGGGTCCCCGCCGTGGGCGCGCCCCTGGGCGTGGGCCAGGCCCTGGCCCTGGGCGTGGGCGCTCAAATCCGCACCTCGCTCTCGGCGAGCCGCTTCTCCAGGCGATCCTGGAACAGGCTCAGGATGATCGTCATCACCCAGTACACGAACGCGGCCATGAGCAGCGTCTCCAGCGTCCGGAAGTTGGACTGGCCGATCCGCTGGGCCCGCCACAGGAGCTCCTGGACCGTGATCACCGAGACGAGCGCCGAGTCCTTGATCATCGCGATGAACTCGTTGCCGATCGCGGGCGTGATGATCCGGACCGCCTGCGGGAGGATGATCCGGCGCATCGTCAGCCGCTCGGTCATGCCGAGCGCGGAGGCCGCCTCGATCTGGCCACGGGGCACCGCCTGGATCCCGGCCCGGAAGATCTCGGTCATGTAGGCGCCGTAGTTGAACGCGAGCGCGGCGATCCCGAGGGCGATGACCGGGATCTTCGCGAAGCCATCCCAGATCTGGGGCAGCGCGAGGTAGAAGAACAGCAGCTGGACGATGAGCGGCGTGCCGCGGACGAGGAGACGTAGAAGCTCGCGACGCCGTACACGACGGCGTTGCGCGACAGCCGGCCGAGGGCGCCGAGCGTGGCCAGGATGATCGCGAGCGCGATCGACGTGACGGACACGAAGATCGTGATCGGGACGCCGCCCAGGATGTACGGCGCCCACTTGGCGATGAAGGCACCGTCGATCTTGCCCGCGAGGAGCAACGAGCCCAGGAGGATCCCGACGAGCACGACCCAGGTGAGCGTGAAGGTCACGCGGAACGAGCCCTTGGCACGGCGGCGCGAGCGCGCGATCTCCTCGACGATGTCGGAGTCGTGCGCCGTGGAGACGAATTCGCCGGCAGATCCCGTCATCGGGCGGCTCCCGAATGCGACGAGGCCGCGCCTTGCGACGCGGCCTCGGGTTCACGTGCGGGGCGTCAGCCGCCCTGCTTGACGGTCAGGTCGAGCCCGAACCACTTCTCCGAGAAGCCCTTCAGGGTGCCGTCGTCGCGCATCTCCGTGAGGATCTGGTTGACGCGGGTGACCATGTCGGACGCGTCCGGGCCGGCCTTGTCGAAGGCGACGGCGAGCGGCTCGTAGAACACGGGGTCCCCGACCTTGACGAGCGGGAGCCCGTCCTTGAGCGCAGCGTCGACCGTCGTCGAGGAGCTGAGCCAGCCCTCGAAGTCGGTCCGGCCGGCCTTCCACGTCTCGGCGCACAGGCGGTCCGTGGCGAGCGTGGTGGCCTTGGCGCCGGCGGGCGGCGTGGTCTGCGGGGACTCGGTCCCGAAGTCCAGCTCGCCGTTGAGCCAGTCGAGGTACGTGGTCGCCTCGCCGACGCAGATCGTCTTCCCGGCCAGGCCGTCAAGCGTCGTGATGCCGGACGCGGTGCTGGCCGCCATCTGGGCGGGCGTGTAGTAGTACGGGTCGCTGAAGTCGAGCACCTGCTGGCGCTTCGACGTGATGGTCATCGACCCGACGCTGAAGTCCCAGCGGCCCGACCAGCCGCCGGCGGTCAGTGCATCCCAGCTGGGGGTCTCGAACGCGATCTCGACGCCGAGCCGCTTCGCAATCTCGGTCCCGACGTCGATGTCGAAGCCCTCGTAGGTGCCGTCCGTCTTGAGCGAGCTCTGGGGCGGGTACTGCGGGTCGGTCGACATGACGATCTTGCCGGCCGTGAGCACCTTCTCCAGGAGCCCGCCGGCGATCGGGGCCGCGGACGTGGCCGCGGATGCGGACGGCGCGGTGGATTCGGCGGCGCTCGGCGCTGCCTCGGTTGGGGTCGCGGCGCTCGGCGCTGTCGTCGCCCCACCGCCGCTGCAGGCGGCGAACAGGACGGCGGTGGCACCGAGGAGCGACAGGTGTCCACGAAGGGACATGACTCCTCCTCTGTGTTCGGACCCCTGGTACGTGCGTGGGACCGGACCGCGGCATTATGCCCCGTCGGCCGCCGTCTGGGCGCAGGGCCGAATGGCAGGGGTCGCCGAATCGGTCAGGTCGGCCCGACGATCTGCCAGAAGGCCGCGTTCAGGCGCAGCTCGGCGGCGAGCCGGATCACGTCCGCCATGGCGTCGATCGCGGACTCGCCATCGGCGTGGATCTCGCGCGCCTGCCCGTCGACGAGACAGGCGACATGGATCGTCACGGGGCCGTCGCCGACGATCTCCAGGTCCTCCACGAGGATCCCCGCGCCCAGGACACGCTCGAGATCCTCGGCGAGGCGTGCGGCCAGCTGGGCCTCGGCGTCGTTCATGTCGTCCCCTCCCCTTCGGTGCCCTCCTGTGGCGGCTCCCCGGCGAGGATCCGCCGGAATCCGTCCTCGTCCACGACCGTCACGCCCAGGTCGGTCGCCTTCTGGAGCTTGGACCCGGCGCCCGGCCCCGCGACGAGGTAGTCCGTCTTCTTGGACACGGATCCCGCGGGCTTGCCGCCGGCTGCCCGGATCGCGTCCTCGGCCTCCTCGCGGCTGAAACCCTCGAGCGTGCCCGTGACGACCAGCGTCTTCCCGGCGAGCGGGCCCGCCTCGTCGACCTCGCCGGCGTCGCGCACGACGGGCCGCTCCGGGACGACCCCGGCGTCCACGAGCTCGCGCAGGGCGTCGCGGGTGGCCTCGTCCTCGAACCAGGCGTGCATGGCCGCGCTCACCGACGGCCCGATCCCCGAGACCTCCTGGAGCGCTCCAGGTTCCTCGACCGCCACGCGGCGCAGCTCGGCCTCGACGGCAGCGAACCACGGGTCGCGGTCGACGCCGGTCGCGGGATCGGGTGCCGACGGGCCGTACGCGTCCGGACGCACCCGCCGCGCGAGCCACTGCGCGAGGTCAACGGCAGTGGACTCCCCGACCTGCGGGATCCCGAGGCTGTTGAGCACCTTGGCCAGCGGCCGTCCGGTGCGCGCCCGCTGGATGGACGCGTGGAGGTTCTCGGCGCTCTTGCGGGCGAACCGCTCCAGGCCCTCGAGGTCGTCCACGGTCAGCCGGAAGAAGTCCGCCCGGCGGTGGACCATGCCGCGCTCGAGGAGCTGGGTGAGCACCGCCCAGCCCGCGCCCTCGATGTCCATCCCGCCCCGGCCGACGAAGTGCTGGTACGCCTGCGACAGGCGTGCCGGGCAGACGGGGTTCGGGCAGTAGTGGCGGACCGCGCCCTCGTCCTGGACGACCGGCGTCCCGCACACGGGGCACGCGTCCGGGACGACGTACTCGCGCGCGTCCGGCGGCCGCTTCTCGAGGATCGGGCGCACGACCTCGGGGATGACGTCGCCGGCCTTCTGGAGCACGACGGTGTCCCCGATCCGGATGTCCTTGCGCCGGACCTCGTCGAGGTTGTGGAGCGTGGCGCGCGCGACGGTCGAGCCCGCGACCTTCGCCGGCACGAGGTGGGCGACCGGCGTCAACGTCCCGGTCCGCCCGACGTACGGCACGATGTCCTCGACGACCGTCTCGACCTGCTCCGGCGGGAACTTGTAGGCGATCGCCCAACGCGGGGCGCGGCTGACCATCCCCAGGCGCTGCTGCTGGTCGAAGCGGTCCACCTTGACGACGACGCCGTCCGTCTCGTACGGCAGGTGGTGGCGCGCCTCCCGCCACGTCTCGGTGAACGCGATGACGCCCTCGATGTCGAGGCCGGGCTCGCGATCGGGGTTGACCGGAAAGCCCAGCGTCTCGAGCCGCGCGAGCGCGGCCGACTGGCTGTGGACCGGGGACTCGTCCTCGACCAGCTGGTAGAGCCAGGTCGTCAGCTGGCGGCTCGCCGTCACGCCCGGATCCTTCTGGCGCAACGATCCCGCGCCGCTGTTGCGCGGGTTCGCGTACAGGGGCAGCCCCGCCTCGCCCCGCTCCGCGTTGATCCGCGCGAACTCCGCCTTGGGCATGAACACCTCGCCGCGCGCCTCGAGCGTCGCGGGCTCGGGCAGACGGCCGGGGATCACGCGGATGGTCCGGAGGTTGGGCGTCACGTCCTCGCCGGTGGCGCCGTCGCCGCGCGTCGCGCCGAGCGTGAACCGGCCGCGCTCGTAGCGCAGGGAGACCGCGCGGCCGTCGATCTTCAGCTCCGCGACATACGTGAGGTCCGGCGCCGGTTCGGGCGCCGCCGGCAGCCCCAGGCCGCGCCGGACCCGGGTGTCGAACGCCCGCAGCTCGTCGTGGCTGAATGCGTTCG
>JAICUV010000135.1 GCA_025935655.1 Chloroflexota bacterium
GAGCCGCGATCTCGCAATTCCGTTGACTCCGGCGCGGCGCCGAGCCGCGAGCGCGAGATTCTCGTTGACCGTGGCGCCAGAGCCGCGAGGTTCGCCAGGCCGCGCGACCACGAGGCCCGCACGCCCCGGTGCCGGGACTGGGGTCAGCCCAGGTCGCGCTGGACGCTCAGTACGTCCTTGAGCTGCTCGACGCGGCTCATGACCTTGGCCAGCTGGGCGACCGACGCGACCTGGAGCGTCATCACGACCTCTGCCGTGTGGTCCTGGCTCACCCCGACGTTCGCGGCGAGGATGTTGACCTTGTTCTCCGCCATGACCTGCGTGATGTCCGACAGCAGGCCCGTGCGGTCGTAGGCCTCGACCCGGATCGCGATGGGGTAGGTCTGGGCTGGCGCCGCCTCCCACTCGACCTCGATGAGCCGGGACACCTCGCGCTCGTTGAGCACCGTCGGACACGAGCGCAGGTGGACCGTGATCCCCTTGCCCCGGGTGATGAACCCGGCGATCGGGTCGCCCGGGATCGGGTGGCAGCACTTGGCGAACCGGACGAGGAGGTCGCCGACGCCCTTGACGCGCACGCCGCCGCTGCGGGCGGGCTGCTGGGGCGCGATCGTGGGCAGCGCCGAGGCGCCGTCGTCGAGAACGCCCAGCCGCATGACGACCTGCTGGGCGCTGATGGCGCCGTAGCCGATCGCCGCGTAGAAGTCGTCGAGCGTCTCGTGCTGGTACGTCCTCGCCACGTCGGCGACCCTGTCGAGGCCGATGGTCTGGACGTTGGTGCGGGCGAGCCGTCGCAGCTCGCGCTCGAGGGACTCGCGGCCGTGGACGATGTTCTCCGCGCGGTCCTTCTTCTTGAACCACTGGCGGATCTTCTCCCGCGCGTGGGAGGTCCGGACGATGTTCATCCAGTCGCGCGACGGGCCGTGCTCGCCCTTGGTCGTCACGATCTCGACGATGTCGCCGTTCTTGAGCCGGTAGTCCAGCGGCACGAGCCGGTTGTTCACCTTCGCGCCGATCGTCCGGTGCCCGATGTCGGTGTGGATCCGGTACGCGAAGTCGAGCGGCGTGGCGCCCGCCGGCAGGTCCTTGATGTCGCCCCGCGGCGTGAACACGAACACCTGGTCCTGGAAGATGTCGAGCTTGATCCCCTCGACGAACTCCGTGGCGTCGGACTCGCTGACGTCGCGCTGCCACTCCATGAGCTGGCGCAGCCAGGCGAGCTTCGCGTCGTAGTCGCGCTCCGCCTTGGACCCTTCCTTGTACCGCCAGTGGGCCGCGATGCCCACCTCGCTCACCTGGTGCATCGCGTGGGTCCGGATCTGGATCTCGAGCGGCTTGCCGTCGAGCGCGATCACGGCCGTGTGGAGCGACTGGTAGAGGTTGTTCTTGGGGACGGCGATGTAGTCGTCGAACTGCCCGGGGATCGGGCGCCACAGCGCGTGGACCGTGCCCAGCGCCGCGTAGCAGTCGCGGACCTCGTCCACGAGCAGCCGGATCGCGTAGACGTCGTAGATCTCGCCGAACTCCGCGCCCTTGCGCTGCATCTTCTTCCAGATGCTGTAGATGTGCTTCGGGCGGCCCTGGAGCTCCGCGTCGATCCCGGCCGCCTCGAGGCGCGGCCGGAGCTCCTCGATGGCCCGCTCGATGTACGTCTCGCGGCCCTTGCGCCGGGTGTCGAGGAGCTTGGCGAGCTCGCGGTACGCCTCGGGCTCGAGCGCCTTGAAGCTGAGGTCCTCGAGCTCCCACTTGATCTGCCAGATCCCGAGCCGCTCCGCGAGCGGCGCGTAGATCTCCATCGTCTGGCGGGCGATCCGCTGCTGCTTCTCGGTCTTGAGGGCGCCGAGGGTGCGCATGTTGTGCAGCCGGTCGGCGAGCTTGATCAGCACGACGCGGATGTCCTCCGCCATCGCGAGGAACATCTTCCGGATGTTCTCGGCCTGCTGCTGCTCGTGGCTGTGGGTGCTGAACTTGGACAGCTTGGTCACGCCGTCGACGAGGTGCGCGACCTCGGGCCCGAAGCCGTCCTCGACGTCCGCGAGGCTGTACTCGGTGTCCTCCGGCACGTCGTGCAGGAGCGCGGCGCTCACCGCCACGGGGTCGATGCCCAGCTCGGCGAGGATCTGCGCGGACGCGATCGGGTGGGTGACGTAGGGCTCACCCGAGGCGCGGACCTGCGTCGCGTGGGCCTCCACGGCCAGGTCGAACGCCTTGTCGACCATCGTGAGGTCGGCCTGTGGGTGCTGGGCGCGGAGCGCCTTGTGGAGATCGGCCCGGAGCGCCTCGAGGTTCCAGGCCGGCGCCTTCGCGGCCGCGGTCGCTCCGCCCGCGGCGCCTTCGCGACGGGGCCCGCGCCGGCCCGCTGCGGCTGTCGCCGGGCGCGGCTTCTCGAGGGGGACCTCGGGATCGCGGACGACGGGTTCGGCCATGCTCGCGAGTCTACCGCGTGCGGGTGCGGGCCCCGTTCAGCCGAGGATGCCGATCGACAGGTCGCCGGAGAGGCGCAGGTCTCCGGACCTGGTCACCCGGGCGTCCGTGAGCGTGATCGGGAGGTCCCTGCTCCCCCGCAGCAGGACGAGCTCTCCGATACCGGCCGGATCGTCCACGAGACGCACGACGAGGTCGCCGGCGGCGTTGACGTCGAGGGTTCCGGTGACGCGCACCCCGACGTCGACGGTGAGCGTATCCGGGGCCGCGAGCGAGACCGATGCGGGCCGGACGCCCGTGCGCTGCTCGACGGCATCCGCGATGAGCGCCGCCGCCTGCGCGCCGTCGATCACGGTCGCCGCGTGGATCGCGTCGCTCGCGCCCTTGACCGTGATCTGGGCGAGCGAGACCGTGGAACCGTCCGCCAGGCTCACGGTGACGTCGGACAGGGTGCCGGCCACGGCGTCCGCCGTCCGGTCAATCACCGCGACGTCGCTGAGCTGCAGGGACAGCCGGCCGATCTGCATCCCGCGGAACGTCGCGTCCGTCGCGGTCACCGTGACGGTGTCCGCGTGGAGGCCGAGCAGGTCCGTGGGCGGATCGCTCTCGACGTGCACCGTCGTGTCGTCCGCGTGGAGGCCCGCCGCCGTGAGCGCGCCGGTCAGCACGCCGGCGTAGACCCGCGGCAGCCCGATGACGACGAGCAGCGCGAGCGCGACCGCGCCGAGCAGGAGGGTGAACAGGCAGCCGCGCATCCGCGGAGCCTAGCGCGACTCGCCCCAGCCCATGCTCGCGAGCGTCTCGCGGGCGACCGCCGCCTCGTCCCACGGGATCGCGTGGTCCGCGTACAGGATCGTCGGCTCGTGGCCCTTGCCCGCGAGCAGGACGATGTCGCCGGGCCGTGCGCGCTCGAACGCGGCCCTGATCGCCGCCTCCCGATCCGGGACGGCGAGGACGTCGACGCCGATGCGCCGGCCCGCCCGTTCGGCCCCGCCCACGATCTCCCTGATGATGGCGAGCCGGTCCTCGCCCCGGGGGTCCTCGTCCGTCGCGACGACCAGCCGGCACCGCTCGCCCGCGATCCGGCCCATCTGCGCCCGCTTGGCCGTGTCCCGCTCGCCGCCCGATCCGAACACGGCCACGAGGCCACCGCCCTGGGCGACCGCGATCGGCGCCAGGAGATCGAGCACGCCGGCCAGGGACGCCGGCGAGTGGGCGTAGTCGACGATGACCCCGAACGGCTGCCCCTGCTCGATCCGCTCCATCCGCCCGGGCACGCCCGGGACGCCCTCGAGCCCGGCGCGGACGGCCGCGGCGTCGAGGCCGAGTCCCTCGCCCAGCGCCACGACCGCGAGGGCGTTGTGGACGTTGAACCGGCCGGCGAGCCGGAGCTCCAGCATGCCGTCGCCCGATGGCGCGGCGTACCGGACCCGGAGCCGCCGGGCATCCTCCTCCACCGCGGTCGCGCGCACCAGCGCCTCCGGGCCGGTGCCGTACGTCACGACCGTCGCGCCCGCCTCCCGGGCCGTCGCCTCGAACCACGACGCCGCGGGATCGTCGCGGTTGACCACCGCGACCTTGGGCCACGGCCGTCCGGCGACGGTCTTCGCGGGGTTGGCCGGTCCTTCGGAGAGGGCCGCGAACAGCCGCAGCTTCGCCGCGCGATAGGCCTCGAACGACCCGTGGAGATCGAGGTGCTCATGGGTAAGATTTGTGAAGATCGCCGCGTCGTAGGCGACCCCCAGCACGCGGTCGAGCGCCAGGGCGTGCGAGGTCGTCTCGAGGACCGCGGCGGCGTTCGCGTTCGCCACCATGGCGGCGATCGTGGCCTGGAGCTCCGGTGCGCCCGGCGTCGTGACGTGTGCCTCGTGCCGTTCGCGGGTCGTGCCCACCTTGGTCTCGACCGTGCCCACGAGCCCCGTCGAGATCCCGGCCGCCTCGAGCGCCGCGACCGCGAGGAACGAGGTCGTGGTCTTGCCGTCGGTGCCGGTCACCCCGATGACCCCGAGCCGCCGCGACGGGTCGCCGTACCACCAGCCGGCCGCGTGCGCGAGGGCGGGCCGGGTCGCGGAGACGACGAGCTGCGGGACGTGGGCCGCGGGCACGGGCCGCTCCACGAGGGCCGCCGCGGCGCCCGCCGCGGCCGCCGCCTCGACGAACTCGGCGCCGTCGACGTGGAACCCGGGCAGCGCGACGAACAGCGTCCCCTCCCCCACCCGGCGCGAATCCTCGGAAACGCCGCGGATGCGGACGTCCCCCAGCCCGTTGACGCCGATCGGCAGGTCGTCGCGGCGTGCGCCGCGGACGAGCCCCGCATCGCCGAGCCGAGCCAGGAGGCCCGCGAGCGGTCTCGGTTCGGCGGGCTCGGCGGCGGCGACCAGCTCGTCGACGGAGGCGTCGCCGCTCACCGGGCGGTCCGCCCGGGCGCCACGGTCCGCTCCAGCCTCGCCATGCCCCGCCCGAGGGCGTAGCGCCAGGGGCGGGCGACCCGTTCCTGGGCGCCCGCGAGCGCGACCCACGACGCGCCGAACGACTTCTTGTGCTCGTACAGGCCGTACGTGGGCTCGCCCTCGACCGGCTCCCGCCTCGCGCCCGCGACGTCGACGCCGCCGAGGTCCATCTCCGTCCGGCCCTCGGCGAGCGCGAGCTGGATGGCGCGCCAGCGGAGCAGGTGCATCGCGCCGGGATGGTCGCGGCGCCGCTCGGCCCGGTCGCCGCTGTGGGCGGTCGACAGCCGTCGTCCATGGCGGTACAGCACGAGCCCGCCCAGCACGTCGCCGTCGGGTGCGCCTTCCCGTGCCTCGAGGTAGACGAGGTGGCCGGCGGCCAGCGCCCGCGTCCACCACGCCACGAACTCCTCGGGACCCGCGAACCCGAAGCCCCTTCGATCACCGGTCTCGCGCAGCAGGCCATAGAAGCGCCGCAGCGCCTCGCTCCCCTCCTCCGTGCCGCGGACGTGGCCCTCGACCTCCGACCGGGCCGCGTCCCAGCGCATGACGACCACCCCGTCGCGCTCGGCGCGCCGGATCCGCTGCCGGGTCGCCTTCGCGATGCCGTCCATCACGGCCGCCTCGTCCGTGCCCGCCGGCATCGGGATCGCCATCCGGTGGCGAGACGGCTGGATCTCCGGGATGCCGTGGAAGCCCACGCCGTCGAGCGTCCGCCGGTAGGCGTCGTCAGAGGCGGCGACCTCGGGGTCCGCGGCGAGCACGTCCAGGCCCGAGTCGGAGAGCTGCACGGCGAGCGCGGCGAGCGCCTTGCCGACCGTGGCGCCGCTGCCGTCACCGGTCCACGGCGTGCCGGCGACCACCGGCCCCCGGGGCACGTACGCGGAGCCGCCGCCGACCATCCGCCACGGCCGCACGAGGACCAGCGCCCGGGCCTCGCCCACCGCGTGGAACCGCGTCTCCCAGCCGGTCGCCGCGCGGTGTGCCGCCCAGGCCCGCGACTGGAGCACGTGGCCGCCCTCGACGTCCACGGCCGTCGCGTCCCAGCCATCGAGCTCCGGCCCGTCCAGGCGCCGCACGTCGGTCACGCGTCGCCCCCGGCGTCGCCCCCGTAGCCCGCCGCCGTGCGGCTCCCCCCTCCGAGCCCGTGGCGGAACCGCTCGAGGCGGACGCGGGCCCCCTGCGCGACCGAGAACGTCCGCCGGCCCAGCGGGTCGAGGACGAGGTCCCAGGCGCCGACGTAGTGGATCTCCCGGCCGCCGAACCCCGTCTTGAAGTGCGCGATGCCGGCATGCGCCAGCCCCCACAGGTCGTAGCTCGTGGCGCCCTGCTCCTTCGAGCTGCGGATCGCCTCCCACTTGAGCAGGTAGTTCGCCCTGCTCTCCGCGCCGGCCTGGGTCATGCCGCCGTAGGGCTCCACGACGCGCGTGCCCGCCCGGACGAGGAACAGGGTCGCGACCGGGGTCCCGTCCGGCAGCTCGGCGAACAGGAGGCGTGCGCGGCCGGCCGGGCCGAACGCGTCCCACACGTCGCGGTACGCGGACTGGGCGCGGATGAGGAAGCCGGCCCGGTCGGCCGTCTCGCGGTAGATCGCGTAGAACTCGTCCAGTCGCTCGGGACCGGCGTCCACGACGCGCACGCCGCCCGTGCGGGCCTTGTTGACGTACTGGCGCCACTTCTTGCGCAGGTCGCCCCACAGGGCGTCCTCGTCGGCGGCGAGATCGATCGCGCGGGTCGAGACCGGCTGGATCGGGGGTGCGGCCCGCCAGCCCGATGCCCCCAGCGCCGCCGCCACGGCGCCGCCGTCGTCCGGCCCGGCGTCCCGCTCGATCTCCGGGTCCACCCGGAGGTGGCTCACCCGCGTGTCGCCGCGCAGGCCGTCCCGGGCGAGCTCCGTGAAGCGACCGACCGTCGAGGCATCCCACGCGCCGAGCACGGGTCCCCGCGGCGCATAGGCGAACGCCCAGGGCAGCGGTCCGGGACGCCGCAGCAGCACCTGGGCGCCGGCGCCGGCCGACGCGTCGAGCAGGCGCCGCGACGCCCAGCCGTTCACGGCCTTGACGCGCGCCCAGCCCTCGAGCTGGAGGTAGGAGCCCAGCGGGTTCGCCTCGACGTAGGCGTCCCAGGCATCGGGATCGGGCGAACCCGCGCCGGGCGGACCGCCGGGCACCGCCCCGGGCGGGCTGGCCGTCATGCGCGGCCTTTTCGGCGGAGGAGGTCCAACACGAGCTCGACGATAGTCCGCAGCTCCTCGATCCGCAACGCGGCGGACGCGCCGAGGATCACAACGCCGCCGCAGATGGTGGTCACGGTCGTCCGGACGAGCAGCAGCAGGAAGCCCGGGTCCTGGCCCCACGCGCCGAGCAGCGCCTCGTACACGAGCCAGGCGACCACCCCGCCCGCGATCGATGCGATCAGCGCCTTCGTCATCACGACCGCGACGTGTCCGAGGTCGAGCCCGGGCACGCGGCGCCCCAGCAGCACGACGAGCGCGAGCAGCTCCAGCCAGGCGGCGATCGCGATGGCTGCGGCGAGCCCGGCGACGCCGTAGGCGCCGACGAGGGCGTTCGCGGCGGCGATGTTGATGACCACCGCCAGGAGCGCGGCCACGACCGGGGTCGCCGTGTCCTGGAGCGCGTAGAACGCCCGGGCGACGACCGCGATGAGCGAGTGCGCCGTGAGCCCGACCAGGAACACCGCGAGCGTCGTCGCCGTGAGCTCGAGCGCGCTGTCGCCGATGGAGCCGTAGTCGAACAGCAGGCGCGTCACGTCCTCCGAGACGACGATGCCGAGCGCGGCGATGGCGATCATCACCAGCCCGAGCATCGACATCCCGCGGACGAGCAGCCGCCTGAAGGCCTCCATGCCGCCGGTCGCCGCCTCCCGGGAGAGGGACGGCAGGAGGACGACGCCGAGCGGGACGCCGATGACGCCGATCGGGATCTGGAGGACGGCGAACGCGAAGTTGAACACGGCGATCGAGCCCTCGGCGAGCGTCGACGCGAGGCCGGTCATGACGAGGAACACGACCTGGGTCGCGCCGAGGCCGAGCGCTCGCGGCGCCATGAGCACCAGCGCCTTGCGCGCCTCGGCGTCGCCGAGCTCGAGCCGCGGCCGGATCCGGGCCCCGATCCGGGCGAGGGATGGCAGCTGCACGAGCACGTGCCCGGCCGCGCCGAGCACGACGCTGAGCGCGAGGCCGTTGATGCCGAGGATGGGCACGAGGACGATCGCGCCCACGATGATCGCGATGTTGTAGACCAGCGGCGCCACGGCGGCCGCGCCGAACCGGCCCCTCGCGTTGAGGGCGCTCGTCGCGACGGCGCCCGCGGCGAGGAACAGCGGGGACAGGACCATGATCCGGGTGAGCTCGGTGGTGAGCGCCAGCTCCTGCGCATCGAAGCCGGGCGTGATGAACGCGACGAGCTGGGGCGCGAACAGCAGCACGACGCCGGCGAGCACCAGGAGCGCGCTCAGCATGAGCGTGGTCACGGTCGACACGACCCGCCACGCCCGCGCCTCCTGCTCGGTGGCGAACAGGCCCGCGATGACCGGGATCAGCGCCGACGAGAGCGCCCCCGCGGCGACGAGCTGGAACAGGAAGTCCGGGATCCGGAATGCCGCGAAGAACGAGTCCAGCTGGCTCGGGTCCGGGACCGCGTTCGCGATCACGACGTAGCGCAGGTAGCCCAGGATCCGGGACAGCAGGAACAGGGCCGTGACCGTGATCCCGGCGCGCGCGAGCGCCCGGGTTCGCGACGAGCCGGGTCGCGCGGGATCCTCGACGGCATCCTCGGCGGGATTGGGCCGCGTCTCGGGCGCCGGTCCGACGTCGATCGTGTCCGCCTCGTCCATCAGCCGCCGGCCTTCGTGGCCGCCCGGGCCCGCGGGTGCGCGTCGCGGTACGCCTCACGGAGGCGACCGGGCGAGACGTGGGTGTAGATCTGCGTCGTCGCGAGGCTCTCGTGGCCAAGGAGCTCCTGGACGACCCGCAGGTCGGCGCCGCCCTCGAGGAGGTGGGTCGCGAAGCTGTGGCGCAGCGTGTGCGGGCTCACGCC
>JAICUV010000174.1 GCA_025935655.1 Chloroflexota bacterium
AGGCGCTCGCGCTCGAGCATGTTCAGGAAGTCCGTGTTGCCGCCGAAGTTCAGCTGGTAGGTGCGGTCGATGCGCACGCCGCGGTCCATGAACAGGCGGGTGAGCACGCGGTGCGTGATCGTGGCGCCGACCTGGCTCTTGATGTCGTCGCCGATGACCGGCAGGCCCGCATCCGCGAACCGGCGCTGCCAGTAGGGCTCCCGGCCGATGAACACCGGGATCGCGTTGATGAACCCGACGCCGGCCTGCAGGGCCTGCTCCACGTACCACTTGGTCGCGTCCTCGCTGCCGACCGGCAGGTAGGAGACCACGAGGTCGACCTCGCGCTCCTTGAGGATCCCGACGACGTCGGCCGTGGGGCCGGGGGCCTTCTCGATCACCTGGCTCAGGTACTTGCCCAGGCCGTCGAGCGTCATGCCGCGGTCGACCTTCACGCCGAGGTGGGGCACGTCCATGAACTTGTAGGTGTTGTTCTGGCCCGAGAAGATCGCCTCGGAGAGGTCCTTGCCGACCTTCTCCTTGTCGACGTCGAACGCGGCGACGAACTCCACGTCGCTGATGTGGTAGTCGCCGAGCTGGACGTGCATGAGGCCCGGGACGAAGTCGCCCGCCTTGGCGTTCTCGTAGTAGTAGCGGCCCTGCACGAGGCTGCTGGCGCAGTTCCCGACGCCGACGATCGCGACGCGGATCTTCTTGCCGCGCGTCTTGGGCGCGGACCCGTTGCTGCCGTTGGTGCTCACGTGGTTGGTTGCTCCCTGCTCCATGCTGCGGGGCCTAGCCCTGCTGCTTTGCCTGGTTGATGGTGACGACGATGCGCTGGATGGTGGTGATGGTGCCGAGGAAGGCGATCAGCCCGAGGGCGATCGCGAGGGGGGTGGTGGACGCGATCCCGCCGGTCAGCAGCAGGCCGATCGTGAGGATCGCGATGCGGACCTCGCGGGGGGCGAGGCCCACCTCGGCCATGCCGGACCCGGGCGTGAAGCCCTGGTTCTCGGCCTTGGCCCGGGTGTAGCTGACCATGAACGCCGAGGTCATCGCGGCGGCCGCGAGCATGACGCCCGGGTCGAAGTCCGCGGTGAGGCAGCCGATGACGATCCCGACGTAGACGACGCCCTCGCCCCAGCGGTCGAAGACGGAGTCCATGAACCCGCCGAGCCGGCTGACCTGGCCGGTCGCGCGGGCGAGCCCGCCGTCGAACAGGTCGAACACGCCGCCGAACACGACGAGCAGGCCGGCGGGCAGCCACAGCTGCAGCCCCGCCAGGACGGCCGCGATGACCGCGATGCCGAAGCCGACGAGGGTCAGGGCGTTGGGCGTGAAGCCCAGCCTGCCGAGGCCGACGGCGATGGGGGTCATGAGGCCGCGAACCCTCGCCCGGGTCTCGGGTGAGACGAGCGAGCCGCTCACGAGACCGCGCTCCGGGCGCCTGCCCCGTCGGCGATGTTGAGCGCCCGCGCCTGGCGGTCGGCGAACTGCGTGAACGCCTCGGGGACGATCGTGTGGACCGTCTCGCGGCCGTTGCGCCGGGCGGTGACGAGCCCGACCTCGCGCAGCTTGCCCAGGTGCCATGACACCAGCGGCTGCGACAGGCCGACGGCCTCGATGAGCTCGGTGACGGTGGCCGGGCGCTGCGCCAGGACCCGGACGATCCGCAGGCGGTTCACGTCCGCGAGCGTCTTGTGGAAGCGGCGCAGCTCGCGCAGGTCGTCGGGCTGGTCGACGACGTTGGCGATGGTGCTCCGGATGCGGGCGGGGGAGGGTGACACGGTGGGTGGGGGAACCCTGGTGCGCGTGACGTCCGACGTCGGATCAACGACGGTTTATATCAACGGGCGTTGATGCTACGAGCGCCAGCGGGCGATGTCAAGCACCGGGGGACCCGCTGGGGCCGGGCGAAGTCGCAACGCGCCTGCAAGCCCTCGGGCCCGGATCCACACGGGTACGGGATGGCAGCGCCGGAATGCTGGGCGCTTCCCCGATCCCCGTCCGAGTCCTGTGATGCCGCTTTCTGCACCCCGCGCCCCTCGCGCACGCCGCCACCTCGCCCTCGCGGGCCTCGCGCTCCTGTGGACCGTGGTCGCCGCGCTCCAGGTCACGCCGGCCACGCGGGCCGTCCCCGGCTCGTCCTCCGAGCCCACGGCAGCCTCGTTCAGGCCGGTGTGGCTCGACACGGCGCTGGCCGACACGCGCTCGTCGGCGGCCCCGACCGCGGATGCCGCCCCGACCGCCGACGAGGTCGCACCGCCGAGGACGCTCGTGGAGACCGGCACGGCGCCCGTCCCCACCGGCCGACCCGCCGTCCGGCAGCCGGCGGTCGCGGCCCGAGCCCTCGTCAAGCCGATCCCCACGAGCCATTCGATCCACGGCCGTGCGTCGTGGTACTGCCGTGCGGGCGTGTCCGTGTGCATGGCGGCGCACCCCGACCGTGCCGGCGTTGCCGACATGTACGCCGCCGCGGGTCCGGGCCTGCGGCGCGCGATCTGCGGCTCGGAGTCGAGCAACTGCTGGCGCGGCCGACGCGTCCTCGTCAACGGCGTCGCCGTCGTGCTCGCCGACTGGTGCGCGTGCAACAGCCGCGCGAGCAGCGTGAAGCTCATCGACCTGTACTGGGACGCGTGGACGCGGGTCCCGGCCGTCGAGAGCGGGGTCACGATCCGCTGGTAGCGGGGAGGGGTCGCGCGCCGACTCCGCCTACACTCGCGGCGATGGACCAGCTGCCGCGCCGCGACGCGCTCGTGCTGCTCGCCGTGCTCGGCGTGGGGGTGTTCCTCGCCGGCCTCGAGCTCATGATCACGGCGGTCGCACTGCCGGCGATCGTCATCGACCTCGCGGACTGGACGCGCCTTCGCGAGGCGTCCTGGATCATCAACGGCTACCTGCTCGTGTACGTCGTGACGATGCCGCTCGCGGGACGGCTCGCCGACCTGTGGGGCAACCGGCGGCTGTTCCTCGCGGCGCTCACGCTGTTCACGGTCGGGTCGTTCCTCGCGGGCATGGCGCCGTCGCTCGAGCTGCTCATCGGCGCCAGGCTCGTGCAGGCGGCCGGCGGCGGCATCCTCGTCCCGGTCGCGACCTCCGCGGCGTCCCACCTGTTCACGGGCGTCTCCCGACCGCGCGCCCTCGGCGTCGTTGGCGCGCTCACCTTCCTCGGCATGGCCGCGGGTCCCGTGCTCGGGGCGGCGATCCTCGGCGCGTTCCACCCCGAGGCGGCGCTGTCCCGCCTGGGGATCCCGGCCGGGGGCCCGCTGGCCGGCGCCGTGACGCCGGCGTGGCGCTGGGTGTTCTACATCAACGTGCCCATCGGCGTCCTGGCGCTCGCCTTCTCGTGGGCCGCGAGCGCGGGCTGGGAGACGCCGCGTCGCGCGGGCCGCGTGGACATCGTGGGAGCCGCGATCTTCACCCTGTTCCTCGTGGGCACGCTGGGCTCGCTCACGATGCTCGGGGCCCGGCCGGACCCGAGCGGCGGCGGGCTGGACCCTGGCGTGGTCGCCATCGTCCTCGCGGCCACCGGCGTGCTCGCGCTCGTGGCCACGATCGTCCGCGGCCTGCGGGTGCGGGACCCGTTCCTCGACCCGCACCTGTTCCGCTCCGCCTCGTTCTCGTCAGCGACGCTCGTCTCGGGCCTCACCGGCTACGGGTTCGCGACGGCGATCGTGGGCGGGGCCGTCTACGTGGATCGCGTGCTGTACGGCGGTCCGGACGAGCAGCGGCTCGCGCTCGGGGCGCTCGCGGCCGCGACGGCGCTGGGCGCCCTCGCCTCGGGCTTCCTCGTGCGCGTCCTCCGGCTGCGGATCGTCACGCTCGTGGGGCTCGGGGCCTCGATCGTCGCGCTGCTCGCGATGGCCGGCTGGACGCCCGACGTCAGCGTGGAGCAGGCCGCGATCGCCCTTGGCGTGTTCGGGGCCGGCTTCGGGCTGACCGTGACCCCGCGCTCCACGGCCGCCGTGGAGTCCGTGGCCCGCGAGGCGTACGGGATCGCGTCGTCGACGGTCACGGTGGCGCGCATGGTGGGCATGGCCGTGGGCCTCGCGATCCTGACCGCCTACGGCTCGACGACGATCGACCGGTTGTACGACCAGGTCTATGCGACGCCGGACGCGTACCTCGAGTTCATCCCGGAATCGCTCCGCGACCGGCCGCTGCGGGACGGCCTCGTGGTGGACGCGCTCGAGGCGTGGGCGGCGAGCGAGGCGGCGCGGATCATGGTGGGGGTGTTCCTCGTCGCCGCCGTCGTCACCGCAGTCGCGGTCCCGCCGTCGCTGCTGCTGGATCGGCGTGGGCGTATGCTCGCCCCGCCCGGCACGCAGCCGGCAAGCGGCAGCGGAGCACCCGACGCGGATGGACGAACCGACATCGCCCTCATCGGCTGAGACGCCCGGGCCCAGCCCGGCGGGCGCCGACGACGGGTCGCCGGTGCGCATCGTCGCCTGGTCGAGCGGCACGACCCGGCAGCTGCAGGGCGTGGACGCCCTCCGTGCCTCGCTCGCCGAGCCGGACACGCGGGTCTGGGTGGACATCGCCACGGACGACGAGGACATCGTCGGGGAGGTCGCGCAGCTGCTCGAGCTCCACCCGCTGATCACCGAGGACATCGCCGAGCGCAACCAGCGGGCGAAGGTCGAGGAGACGGACGGCACCATCCACATCGTGCTGTTCTGGATCGCGTACGCGGGCGAGGTCACGGAGCTGGAGGTGGACCTCGTCCTGTGCCGCCGCGGCCTGCTCACCGTGCACTCGCCGGGCTGGGATCCGCTCACCCTGCCGCAGCTCCGCGGCGACATCGGCAACATCCTGAAGCGCGGCCCGGACTTCCTCCTGTACGCGATCACCGACGGGATCGTGGACGGCTACTTCCCGGTGCTCGACGCGCTCGACGACGAGATCGACGCGCTCCAGGACGACGTCATCCAGAAGCCGTCGACATGGACGCTCGAGCGCCTGTTCGCGCTCAAGAAGGAGCTGATCGGCCTTCGCCGCGCCATGTCCCCCGCGCGCGAGATCTTCGCCCAGCTCACGAACCGCGACCTCGAGCTCCTCAACCCCGCCCACGTCATCTACTTCCGGGACGTCTACGACCACCTCATCCGGGTCACCGACGAGCTGGACAACGATCGCGAGCTGGTCGCCGGCACGCTCGAGGTCTACCTGTCCACGATCAACAACAACCTGTCGACGATCATGAAGCGCCTGACCGGCGTCACCGTGATCCTGGCCGGGATCGGGGCGGTGGCCGGCGTGTTCGGCATGAGCGAGGCGACGACGGCGATCGCCAACGGCGAGGGCGGCGGCTTCTGGCTGATCACCGGGTTCATCGTCATGGGCGCCGCGCTCACGGCGCTCGTGCTCCGGCGGATCGACTGGATCTAGCGTCGCCCCCGGCGTCGGGGATCAGCCGCAGCGGACCGGCTTGGGCTTCGGCTGGGCCTCCTTCTTCGTCGAGTCCTGGACGGAGATGAAGCGGCCGATGACCTGGGTCTTGCCGGGCGTGCCGGCGGGTCCCTCGGAGGTCTGGAGCCAGACTTCCTCCTTGTTGCGCGACATCGCCCGGTCGAGGCTCGTGATGTGCAGGCGGACCGAGCGGACCTCGAACAGGTAGACGCGGTTCCAGCTCGAGTACACCTGGATGACCATGCCGAGCATCTTGTTGGGCGTGTGGTTCTGGATCGCCAGCTCGTAGATCGGCCCGAACATCCCGTCCCGCGCGTGCGAGTAGATGTACGTGGCGCGCTTCTCGCCCAGCTGGCCGAAGGCGTCGTCCTTCGCCGGGTCGGACTTCTTGTTGTTCGTGGTCAGGTACATCGCGACGTTGCAGTACGGATAGCCGTCGTTGCCCGCGATGACCGGCAGGTCGATGCCCAGCGCCGGGACGACGACCCGGGTCGCGAACTCGCGGCCCTTGGGGTGCTTGGTCGGCTCCGGGGTCGGCGCCGGCGACACGCTGGGATCCAGCGACACGGACGGCGAGGGTGAGGGCGATTCGAGCGCGACCTCGGACGGCAGCTCGATGATCTCGGGCGTCGGGACGACGACCGTCCCCGCGGTCGTGGGGCCGGGATACGTGAGCAGGCCGGCCGTGATCAGCACGACGCCGAGCGCGGTGAGCAGTGCCGGCAGGATCCGGGACGTGAGCGTGTGCAGGAAGCCCATGGGCCGCGAATCGTACGGGAGCCCCGGGAATCCTGCCTCCGGCCAGTGGTACTGGTACGCTCCGTCGCCATGGGAGGGAAAGCGGCGATCGGTGGCGGCCTCGTCGTGGGCCTGCTCGTCGGGGCGGCGATCGTGGCCGGTGCGGTCGCGCTCGCCCCCGGGCCGGTGGCCCCGACGGGAACACCCGTCGCCGCGGTCAGCGCGACCCCGGAGGCGTCGCTCGCGCCGTCGCCCTCAGCGAGCGCCTCCTCCTCGCCGTCGCCCGACCCGTCGAGCGCCGCCCCGTCCGCGACCTCGCTCGCGGAGGCCTTCGGGATCGGGGAGCCGGCGCCGCCACTCACGGTCCCGCAGCTGGGCGGCGGGGAGATCTCGCTCGCGGCCCTCAAGGGCAAGCCCGTGTGGGTCAACTTCATGGCGACCTGGTGCGCGCCGTGCCGCGACGAGCTGCCGGTGATGAACGGGTTTGCGGCGCGCTACGCGGAGACGGGGCTGGTGATCCTCGCGATCGATGTGAGGGAGGACGAGGCCGCCGTGGACGCGTTCATCAGCGACATGAAGGTCAGCTTTCCGGTGGGTCTCGACGGGACCGGCGAGGCGCAGGCTGACTGGGGCGCGTACGCGCTCCCGGTCCACTTCTGGATCGACGCGGACGGGATCGTCCAGGACGGCGCGCTGGGCGGCATCGGCCCGGAGGCGATGGCCAAGGGGCTGCAGACGGTCCTGCCGGGGGTGACCGTCACCCCGTAGCCTCGTGCACGGGGCATCGGCAGGGTCCCGGCGGGCTCCCGCCGAGCTCCGGCCAGCCCCGCCGGGCTCCCGCCCAGGTCCACCGTGACTCGGCTCTGAGTCAGATCGCGGCGGCTCACGCACGGCGTCACGGCTCAAGTGGCACTTCGTCTGCAGTGCCACGCGTGGGAGCAGCCGATTTGACTCACAGCGGAGTCAGGAGCGCGAGGAAGCGGGGGAGGGAGCGCGCCCGGAACGGGGCGAGGACCGGGCGGCCGTCGCCCACCCGGCGAGGCCGGCTACCCGCCGGGTCCCACCGGGCTCCCACCGGGCTCCCATCGGGCTCCACGTTGACTCGGCTCTGAGTCAGATCGCGGCGGCTCACGCACGGCGTCACGCCACAAGTGGCACTTCGTCCGCCACGCCATGCGGGGGAGCAGCCGATTTGACTCACAGCGGAGTCAGGAGCGCGAGG
>JAICUV010000242.1 GCA_025935655.1 Chloroflexota bacterium
CGATGCTGGCCGAAGCATGAAGCTGTTCATGGACACCGCGGCGATCGAGGACATCCGCACGGCGGCGCGCTGGGGCGTGCTCGACGGGGTCACGACCAACCCCACCCTGTTCGCGAAGGTCGGCGGCAGCTACGACGACGTGCTGCGCGAGATCTGCGGGCTCACGCCGGGCCCCGTGAGCGCGGAGGTCGTGGCGGCGGACGTCGAGGGGATGCTGGACGAGGGCCGCCACTTCGCGGCCCTCGCGCCGAACATCGTGGTCAAGGTCCCGATGAGCGAGGAGGGCCTCGAAGCGATCGCGCGGCTGCGGGCCGAGGGCATCCGGACCAACTGCACCCTGGTCTTCAGCGCCAACCAGGGGCTGCTCGCCGCGAAGGCGGGGGCGTCGCTCCTGTCGCCGTTCGTGGGCCGCCTCGACGACATCAACGAGGACGGGATGGCGGTCGTGCGCGAGCTCGTGGCGATCGTCGACGGCTACGGGCTCGACGCCGAGGTCCTCGCGGCCTCGATCCGCAGCCCGCGCCACGTGACCCAGGCGGCGCTCGCGGGCGCGCACATCGCGACGGTCCCGCTCGCGGTGCTCCGCCAGATGGTCCACCACCCGCTCACGGACAGCGGGATCGCCGCCTTCCGCCGCGACTGGGAGGCGGCGCAGGCGCCGCGATAGCCCTCGCCGGGCGTGCAGCCGCGATCGAATCGCACGGCCCGCGTCTCACTAGACTTCCGCTAACCGCAGGAGCGGCCCATGGCCTGGGCTCCGCGAGACTGCCCGTCGTGAGGGCGATGGCGTGCTAGAGGGACGTACCGATGAAGAACCCGCCCATTCTCGTCGCCGTGCTCGGCTTCTTCGCGGCTCTCGCGGGATTCGGCTTCCTGTTCTTCGGCCTGCGCGTCCTGGGCTTCGACTGGTTCACCGCGCTCGGTGACCTGCCCGCGTTCGACGGCGTCGGGCTGTGGGGCTGGCTCGCGGTCGTCACCGGCGTCATCTGGCTCGCCGCCGCGCTCGGGCTCTGGGCCCTCCAGCCGTGGGCACGGCTGTTCGCGATGATCGTCGCCGGCTTCGCCGTGTTCGAGGCCGTGCTCGCGTTCTTCCAGTTCCCCGGGACGGGCATCGGGCTCGCGATGGGGATCATGCCGGCGCTGATCCTGTGGTACCTCAGCACCGCCGACGTCAAGGCCGCGTTCGCGGACGAGGTCCCGGAAGCGGTCCAGCCGGCGCCCGCCCCGCCCGTCGCCCCGATGGCCTTCGCGGCGTCGACGCCGGCCCCCGCGCCCGTGGCCGCCGCCGCGGCCGTCGCGGCCGTCGCACCGGAGCCCGAGCCCGCCCCGGTCGCCGCGCCCGTCGTGGACACGCCTGCGCCCGCCGCGGCGCCCGTGGACGAGGCACGGCGGGCATCGCAGCTCAACGTCGAGGAGGTCGAGGGGATCGGACCGGCCTATGCCGGGCAGCTCAACACGGTGGGCATCAGGACGACCGCGGACCTGCTCTCCGCCGGCGCGAAGCCGCTCGGCCGCGAGCAGATCGCCGCGCGGACCGGGATCAGCGAGAAGCTCGTCCTCGCCTGGGTGAACAAGGTGGACCTGATGCGGATCCCGGGCGTCGGGTCCGAGTACAGCGACCTGCTCGAGGCCGCCGGCGTCGATTCGCCGGCCGAGCTCGCGCAGCGCAATCCGGCCAACCTCGCCGTCACCGTCCAGGAGGTGGTCGCGGCCCGGCCCGGCACCGTCCGGCGGATCCCGACCGAGGCGGACATCAGCGCCTGGATCGACGGCGCCCGCGCCCTGGACAAGGTCGTGGAGCACTGACCGGCCCGGGGTCGCACATCGGCCGCGATGGCGACGCCCGGCTGGTGAGGCGCGATCTCGCGTAGCCTGTGCCCATGACACCGGGCGATGACGACAACGGGGCGCTCGCGACGCTCGAGCAGGAGCACCAGGGGTGGCACGCGCTGCTCGACCTCGTGAACGCGCTCACACCCGCGGAGCGCACGGTCGTCGGGTATTACGGGGAGCCCGGCTGGTCCGTGGTGGACGTGGTCGGCCACGTCGGCGCATGGCTCGCCGAGGCCCACCTGCAGCTGGAGCGGATCGTCGCCGGGACGTATCGCCAGCGCGAGGTCGATATCGACGGCATCAACGCCCAGCTCCTGGACGCGATGCGCGGACAGTCCTGGACGGTGACCTGGACGCAGGCGAACTCCGCGCGGACGATGCTGCTCCTCCGCTGGGCGGCGATCGACGAGCCCGGGCCGGACGCCCGCTGGTGGATCCGGAAGGCCGGCCCCGACCACTACGACGAGCACCTGCCCCGGCTGCGCGAGTGGGTCGCCGAGCTCCACGCCCGGCGCGCCTAGCCACGAGCCTCGCGGCCGCCTCGCGCGGCGAGCGGTGCTAGCGTCTGGTCGACTCCCGACAACCGCAGCGCACGACAGATGGAGATCGCGATGGCGACACGGCAGGACTTCACGGACGAGGAGTGGGCGACGCTCCAGCGCGGTCTGACCGGCAGCGGCATGCTCGTGTCGCTGAGCGACCGCGACTTCACCGACTCGTTCGGTGAGGCCGGCGCCCTCACGAAGTTCCTCGCCGGCCAGCAGGCCGCCGGGACGACGGAGCTGATCCGGGCGCTCGCGCACATCAAGGGCATGGGCTTCGGTGTCACGTCGTCCCCGGACAAGGTCCGCGACCAGACGCTGGACTCGGTCCGCGCATCGATCGCCATGCTGACCGCCCGTGCACCCGAGGAGGTCGAGCCCTACCGCGCGCTCGTGCGTGGCATCACGACCGCCGTCGCCGAGGCGAAGAGCGGCACCTCGTCGATCGAGGCGCAGGCCCAGGCGCTCATCGAGGAGGCGCTCGGCGCCTGACCGTCGCGGACCGAACCGCCGTTAACGAGGAACGCCGGCCCGAAGGCCGGCGTTCGTGTGTCGGTGCGGCGTCGTGTCAGACGGCCCGCTCGTCCGTGAGGCCGAACGCGGCCTTGACCTCGGCGCTGCTGAGATACCACAGGATCAGGGCCGGCATGATCGCCATGCCGAAGCCGATCCCCGTGCCCGGGAACTGGAAGAAGGCGAGCACGGCCTCGAAGATCGCGAAGCCGGCCATGATCTGCGCGAACAGGCGCGCCCAGGGCTGGAGCGCCCAGAGCCCGAACGCGGCCATCAGCCAGAAGATGCCCGTCACGATCGCGAGCCAGCCCCACAGCCCCACGCTCTCGAGCGCGGGCAGGTCGCCGAACAGTCCGAACCAGTCGAAGCCCAGGGCCCGGAAGCCGAAGAACAGGTACCCGAAGCCGGCGAGCGCGGCAAAGAAGCCGAGCACCGAGATCAGGATGGGCGGATTCTTCATCCCTGCCTCCCTCTGCCGGTGCGCGACCCCGTCGCGGGGACCGGCGTTATTCCCTCTTCCGCCGACGAGTGCCAGCGTCCTCTGCGCACATCGTAGCGAGCACGTCCAGCGGGATTCTCGGAATCCCGCGGACACGCGCCGGGATCGCTCGTGGTATTGGTCTTGACTTATATAAGTTAAAGGTTCTACGATCCCCGTCGATGCACGCCTTCGACGTCCTGGGTGACCCCGTCCGCCGCCGCATCCTCGAGCTGCTCGCCGAATCGGAGCTGCCGTCCGGCGCGATCGCCGGAGTGGTCCAGGCCGAGTTCGGCATCTCCCAGCCGGCGGTCAGCCAGCACCTCAAGGTCCTGCGCGAGAGCGGGTTCGCGACCGTGCGGGCGATGGGCGCCCGGCGGCTGTACGCGGTCGATGCCGCGCCGATGCGGGAGATCGACGACTGGCTCGACCACTTCCGCCGGTTCTGGGACCAGCGCCTCGACTCGCTCGCGACCGAGCTGGTCCGCGGGAAGCGGGAGCGCCGGCTCGCGGCGGTCACCGACACGCCCACGGACGCAACCACCGACACCGCAAGGGAGCCTGACCAACGATGATCGACGTCGTCCACGAGATCGAAGCCGCCCGCCGCGAGCTCGCGTCCACGGAAGGACCGTCCGGCACGCGTCGCATCATCCGCCTCGGGCGCGAGTACGACGCGGACGTCGAGGACGTCTGGGATGCGCTCACCAACCCCGAGCGGATCGGCCGCTGGTTCCTGCCGATCAGCGGCGATTACCGCGTCGGTGGCCGCTACCAGTTCGAGGGCAACGCCGGCGGCCGGATCGTCGCCTGCGAGCGCCCGCGCCGGCTCCGGGCGACCTGGGAGTACGGGCCGCCCGTCGCGGAGGGCGACGTCTCGATCGTCGAGGTCCGGCTCGGGCCGATCGACGGCGGCCGGACCCGGTTCGAGCTGGAGCACACGGCGCTCGTGCCCGAGGAGTTCTGGGCGGAGTACGGACCCGGCGCCGTGGGGGTGGGCTGGGACGGTGGCCTCCTCGGCCTCACGCTCCACCTCCGCGGCGGATCCGTGGGCGATCCCGCGGCGTGGCAGGTGACGGACGAGGCGCGCGAGTTCTACCGGCTGTCGAGCGATGCGTGGGGCGCGGCCAACCTGGCCTCGGGCGCCGACCCGGAGGCCGTCGCCCACGGCGTCGCGAGCACGCTTGCCTTCTACGCGCCGTCACGGTGACCGGTCCGGCCCCAAGCTGACCGTTCTCGCACTGGTCCACCGGGACGCCGCCACGCAGCATCCGCCCACGGACCCGGGACCGGGGAGGAGGCTCCCCGAACGCCGTCCGTTGGAGGTACTGCTCATGACACTCGGCGCTGCTCGCCCCCGGTCATCCGGGCGGCGGGCCCTGCTCCCGGTCATCCTCGCGCTGCTCGCGGCGTTGCTGACCACCGGCGCGGTCTCCGCCCGCAGCGGGGCAACGATCGTGCGCGGCATCCAGCACGAGGCGGGCTCGTGCAGGGACGGCGGCTACGCGATGACCGGCGCCCTGGAGGGCTGCTGGCGGGTCGACACGTTCAACACCCGGTCGGACCCGGACAGGTCGATGTTCCTCGCCTGGGGGGCCGAGCACTTCGAGGGCTGCATGGGCACGGTGTGCGGTACGTTCTGGACGACGTACACGTACACGGCCAGGACCGTCGGCCCGTGGGTGGACTTCATCGAGCTCCACGGCCGCTGCCACCACCCGGTGACCAGGGGCGAGGGCGGGTTCGCCGGCGCGAGCGGCGAGATCAGCTTCCACGACGTCGTCGACGTCTCGCCTCCGTACTACCCGTACGTGGGCAACGTGCTCC
>JAICUV010000183.1 GCA_025935655.1 Chloroflexota bacterium
CACCGGCTTCGTCCTTTTCCGGACGGTCCAGGTTCCCCCGGTAGCTCAGGCCGTCGCGGGCAGGTCGGTGCCGTCGATCTCCACGGGCTCGTGGTCGGGCTCCTCGTGCGGCGCCTGCTTCGGCAGCAGCAGGCTGAGCACCACGCCGAGCAGCACGAACCCTGCGGCCACGAAGCCGGCGAGCCGGGTCGCGTCCACGAAGGCCTGTTCCACCGCCGGCACGACGGCCTCCGCTCCCGGCTGGTCCCGGATCGTGACGAGCGCCTGGCCCGCCGATGCCTCCATCGCCTCCGCGATCCCGTCGACCGCCGCCGGCGGCAGGCCGGGGATGGCGGAGAGGTTCTCGTGGACGCCGTTGCCCAGCGCCGTGAACAGCACGGTCCCGAGGATCGCGATGCCGAGCGCGGAGCCCACCTGGCGCATCGTCGAGTTTGCGCCCGAGGCCAGGCCGGACCGCTCAGGCGGGATGTCCGAGAGCACGATGCTCGTCAGCTGCGCGGTGGCGAGGCCCACGCCGATCCCGTACACGAACAGCGGCAGGGCGAGCGCCAGCCCGCTCACGGTGGACGAGATCAGGAGCGACGTGGACAGGATGCCGACGGCCTCCAGGACCATGCCGAGGGTGACCACGCGGCGCGGACCGTAGGCCCGCGAGAGCCGCGCCGCGAGCGGTGCCGCGACGAATGCGCCGACCGCGAGCGACAGGAACACGAGCCCGGTCTCGAACGCCGAGTACCCGATCACCCCCTGGAGGAACAGCGGCAGCGCGAACAACAGGCCGAACTCGCCCAGGGCGACGATCGTGCCCGCGAGGTTGCCGTACCGGAACGCCGGGTAGCGCCACAGGCCGACGTCGAACAGGAAGAACTTGCCGGCCCGGTCGCGGCGGCCCTCGACCCACAGGAACAGGACCAGGAGGAGCGAGCCGCCGACGAGCAGGAACGGGATGATCGAGACCGTGTCCAGCGGCCACGTCCAGCTTCCGATCGTGAACGGCTTGGTCGGCGTCCACCAGCCGTAGCTGCGGCCCTCGATGAGCGCGAACACGACCGCCGTGAGGCCGGCGGTGATGAGCAGGAAGCCGAACGGATCGAGGCCCGCCTTCGCGTTCTCGTCCTTGCTCTCCCCGATGTACCGCCGCGTGCCGAGGATCGCGACGATCGCCACGGGGACGTTGATGAAGAACGCCCAGCGCCACGAGAAGTTGGTGGTCAGCCAGCCCCCGAGCAGCGGCCCGATCGCCGCCATCCCGCCGATCGTCGCGCCCCAGATCCCGAACGCGATGGCGCGGTCCCGGCCGCGGAAGTTGGTGTTGAGGATCGACTGGGTCGCAGGCAGGATCATCGCGCCGCCGACGCCCTGGAGGATCCGCGCGAGGATCAGGAGCTCGCCCGTGGGCGCGGCCCCGGCGAGCACCGACGCGGCGCCGAAGATCGCGAGGCCCACGAGGTACAGCGCACGCCTGCCGACGAGGTCGCCGATGCGCCCGAGCGTGATCAGCAGCGCCGCGAAGACCAGGGCGTAGACCGTGTTGATCCACTCCGCGGTGGTGGAGTCCAGGTCCAGGTCGCGGATGATCGAGGGGACGGCGACGTTCACGATCGTCGCGTCGACGATGATCATCGCGACGCCCAGGCTGAGCATCGCCAGGCCCAGCCACCGTCCACGGCCGGATTCGTGCATCGCGCCGCCGCCGTAGCTGCTCAGGGTCTGGTCCACGGAGAAGGCTCCACGTGCTGCGGGATTGGTGGGCGCGGAATGGGCGCCATCTCCCCTTCGCGGGGAGGCACGGGCCGGATTGCCCGGGCGAGTCACGGGACGCGGACGCGCCGAGTGTCGCACCTCCGGTGCCGGCCTGCCTCGCGCCTTGCGCGCGCGGACGGGGCCTACCCGAGGACGCGCCCTCTCGCCGCGAGGGCGGCCAGCGCGACCGACGCGACGGCGTCCGGCGGCAGCTCGTCGGTGGCGACCTCCACCGGGTCCAGGGAGCGAAAGGCGGCCTCCCGCGCGCGCGCCTGGTCGGCGAGCACGGCCTCCGGGTCGGCGCCGTACCACGGGCGATGGTCGCTGCTCCGGAACCGCAGCCCGGCGACCGACGCCTCGGCCGTCAGCCAGACGACCGCGATGCCGGGTGCCCGCAGGGCCTCCAGGCAGTTCTCGCGGTCCACCACGGAGGCCGCCGCGCACACCACCGCGGTCCCCTCCCCGTCGAGCGCGCGGAGCAGGGCCGCCGCCTCGAGGTCGTGGATGCCGTCTGTCCCGATCCGCTCGCGCAGCACGGCGACGGTCTCGCCCGTGGCCGCCTCGATCGCGGCGTCGGAGTCGCGGAGGGGCCACCCGAGCCGCGCCGCGAGCACCCGTCCGGTCGTCGTCTTGCCGGTCCCCATGAGCCCGACGAGCACGAGCCTGCGGACCTTGTCGTCGGGCGTCATCGAGGCCATTCTCGCAGGAGGGCGGCACGGGCCGGTCGGCCCTCCGGGCACCGCCGGGTGCGGCGTATGCTCGCGGCCATGGACCGCTGGCAGACGATCATCGAGCCGTTCCGCATCCACGCCGTGGAGCCCATCCGCCTGACGACCGAGGCGCAGCGCGAGCGGGCGCTCGAGGCGGCGGGCTGGAACCTGTTCAGCATCCACGCCCAGGACGTGCTGATCGACCTGCTGACCGACTCCGGGACTGGCGCCATGAGCCGCGACCAGTGGGCCGCGATCCAGCACGGCGACGAGAGCTACGCGGGCAGCCCCAGCTGGTACGTGTTCCTCGAGGCCGTCCAGCACCTGTTCCCGTTCAAGCACGTCATCCCCACCCACCAGGGCCGCGCGGCCGAGAAGCTGCTGTTCACCGCGATCGGCGGGCCGGGCAAGGTCATCCCCAGCAACACCCACTTCGACACGACCCGCGCCAACGTGGAGTACACCGGCGCGGAGGGCGTGGACCTCGTCATCCCGGAGGGTCGGCAGCCGTCGCTCATCCACCCGTTCAAGGGGAACATGGACACGGCGGCGCTCGATGCGCTGCTCCGGGAGCGCGGCGACGACGTCCCCGTGGTCATGGTCACGATCACCAACAACTCGGGTGGCGGCCAGCCGGTCTCGCTCCAGAACCTCCACGCGATCCGCGACGTCTGCGACGCGCACGGCAAGCCGCTGTTCCTCGACGGCTGCCGGTTCGCCGAGAACGCCTGGTTCATCAAGGAGCGCGAGCCCGGCCAGGCGCATCGCTCGGTGGTGGAGATCGTCCAGGAGGTGGGCAGCCTGGCGGACGGGATGACGATGTCGGCCAAGAAGGACGGGATGGCCAACATCGGCGGCTGGCTGGCGATGAACGACGACGCGCTCGCCGAGCAGTGCCGCAACCTGCTGATCCTGACCGAGGGCTTCCCGACGTACGGCGGCCTCGCCGGACGCGATCTCGAGGCGATCGCCCAGGGCCTGCGCGAGGTCGTGGACGAGGACTACCTGCGCTACCGCACGCGCTCCACGGCCTACCTGGGCGACGCGCTGGTCGCGGCCGGGATCCCGTGCGTCCAGCCGTTCGGCGGCCACGCGGTCTACCTCGACGCGCGGGGGCTGCTGCCGCACATCCCGCCGCTCGAGTACCCGGGCCAGGCCCTGGCGGTGGAGCTGTACCGGGCCGGCGGGATCCGCGGCTGCGAGATCGGCACCGTGATGTTCGGGCTCCACCCGGACGGGACCGAGACCCCGGGGCCCATGGACCTCGTCAGGCTCGCCATCCCGCGTCGGACGTACACCCAGAGCCACATCGACTACGTCATCGAGGTGGCCCGCGACGTCGCGTCACGGGCGTCGTCGCTGCGGGGCTTCCGGATCGCGACGCAGCCCCGCCAGCTGCGCCACTTCACCGCGACCTTCGAGCCGCTCGGGTAGTCCGCCCGGGGCGGTCGTTGCCGGGCTAGGCCTTGATCGAGATCGTCCCCGACGCCTGGTCGATCTGGAGCGGAAGCTCCAGCAGCGGCTGGTTCGTCGGCCCGCCGAGGACCGCGCCGTGGTCGGACGGGTCGAACGCCGCGCCGTGGCACGGGCAGAGGAGGACGTTGTCCGCCTTGTCCCAGCCCACGCGGCATCCCTGGTGGGTGCACGTCGCGTCGTAGGCGACGTACGTCCCGTCGGCGAGCTTCACGATGATCCCGGGATCACCCGGGTACATGCTGGACGGGGCGGCCGACGGCACGTGGAAGCGCTTCGCGCCCGCCTTGTCCACGTCCGAGATCCGCGCGATCGCGAGACCCGCGAGCGGAGCGGCAGTCGGCGGCGCGGCATCGTCGGGCGAGCCCGTGGGGGTCGTGGCGGGGTCGGTCGCGACGGGGGTGGTCGGGCCGGCGTTGCCCGAGTCGGTCGCATTGTCGAGGGCCGTGCCGCCCTCGTCGGACGCCCGCGCCCCGAGCACGAACCGGAGCGGCGCCGCCATCGAGTAGACCGCGAGCGCGCCGACGCTCAGTGCACCCGCCTGGAGGATGAGGCGGCGCTGGGGGGAGATGTCCGGCTGGGGGACCGTGCGGCGCGACCATCCCGGGCGACCCGGCGTGCCGGCCACCCAGCCGTCGTCGGCGGGCATGCCCAGCTCGCGGACCCAGCGCGGGACCAGCAGCCCGCCCGTCCCCGCGAGGGCGAGCGTGAGCCACGCGAAGGCGTACGGGAGGTCCGGGCCGTAGAAGTAGGGCTGCGTCGTCCAGGACGCCGTGAGCCAGAACAGGATCGAGAGCGCCATCCCGCCGGCGGCCGCGAGCCGGAACGCGAGCCCGGTGAGCGCCCCCAGCCCGATCGCGATCTCCGCGAACGAGATCAGCAGGCCCAGGATCAGCGCATAGGGCTCCATCGGCCGGATGAGGAACGCCACCGGCGAGACGCGCTCGAAGGCGTGGAGCTGGCCGTAGATCGAGGCCGGGCTGGCCGAGTCGAAGAACGACGGGTCGAGGATCTTGTCGATGCCGGCGTACAGGAACGTGATGCCGGCGAAGAAGCGGACGGGCACGAGGGCCGCCGCGGGGACGGTCGCCTTCGCGAGCTGGTCCCGGAACGTCATTGAGGGGAGCCTCCGGTTGTCGGGTCGGCGCGCGAGGGTGCACCGACCCGTGGAGGTCATGCTCGGGTGCGCGGACGTAGGAGGCGTGTGCCCTGGATGTGCGTTCTCACACGTTCCGGTCCGCGGAACGCGGGAAGGTCAGCCGCCGGCCATCTTCCACTCGATCGTGCCCGTGAAGCAGTGATCGAGGAGCGTGCACAGGCCTTTGGACAGGTCCCAGGTCCGGCCTGCGGCGTACGGGCCACGGTCGATCACCGGCGCCGTGACGGTCTTGCCCTTGTAGCGGAACGTGACCAGCGTGCCGCACGGCAGCGTCCGATGCGCGACCCCGACGAGCTCCTTGGTGAGCGTCTGGCCGCACGCGGTCCCGTTGCCGTAGAAGCCCGGACCGTACCAGCTGATGTTCGGGTCGAAGCGCCAGTAGTTCTTGCTGATCGCGCCCTTCGCCGGCACGGGCACGCGGACGCTCGGGCGGCCCGCGGCGGCGGTGTTCGCGCCGGGCTCCACGAATGCCGTCGCCGGCCCGACCGATCCGGCCGAGCCCTGCGCCGTGGCATCGAGGGTCGACGTCACCGCCGGCTCCTTCGGCAGGGCGATCGAGACGGCGCTGAGCTGTGCCGGATCGAGCGACCGGTCGGGGCTCGGAGAACGCGAGCCCGCGGGAGCCGGGACGGCGACCAGGGCGGACGCGGCCATGAGAGCCGCGAACGCGACGACGATTCTGGTTCGCACGTGGATCGCCAGCCTACCGGAGGCTGTCAAACCGCGACCATGGGACGATCTGCCGGAACCAGCCCTGCGTCAGGCTCGCCGTGCAGGTGCACGCGGGTAGGCTGGCACGCATGACGGATCCACTGCGCGAGCGCACCGGTGCGGGTCCCGCCGAGGCCGAGGCCGTCGTCCCGATGGCGGCACCCTACCGGCTGGCGGGCACGCTCGCGATCCACCGGCGCGGCAATGGGGATCCCGCGTTCCGGATCGAGCAGTCGGGCGCCGTCTGGTTCGCGACGCGGCGGGCCACCGGGCCGGTGACGCTGTTCCTCCAGCCCATCGTCGACGGCGTGCGCGTCCGCGCGTGGGGTCTCGGCTCGCTCGAAGCCGTCGCGGGCGCACCGGCCCTGCTCGGTGCCGAGGATGACCCCGCGGCCCTCGTCCCCGTGCACCCCGCCGTCGACGAAGGCGCGCGACGCGGTCGCGGTCTCCGCATCGGCCGATCCGGGGCCGTGTTCGAGGCGCTGGTGCCGGCGATCCTCGAGCAGAAGATCACGGGCGAGGAGGCGCACCGGGTCTACCGGGCGCTGATCCGCGTGTACGGCGAGGACGCGCCGGGCCCGCCCGGGTTGCGGCTCCCGCCCGCGCCCGAGGTGCTGGCGGCGCTCCCCTACCACGTGTTCCATCCCCTCGGCCTCGAGCGGCGCCGTGCGGAGCTGATCCGCGCCGTCGCCCGGGAGGCGCCCCGGCTCGAGCACCTGGCGGTCCTGGTCTCCGAGGCCGCGCCCGGCGGCGATCGCCAAGCAGCGCTCGCATCCGCCTACGCCGCGCTGCGGGCCTTCCCCGGCATCGGGCCCTGGACTGCCGCCGAGGTCGGCTTCCGCGCCTTCGGTGACCCGGACGCCGTCAGCCTCGGCGACTTCCACATCCCCAACATGGTCTGCTGGGCCCTCGCCGGCGAACCGCGCGGCACCGACGAGCGCATGCTCGAGCTCCTCGAGCCCTACCGCGGCCAGCGCGCCCGCGTCACCCGCCTCCTCGAGCTGACCGGCGCCCAAGCCCCTCGCTACGGCCCCAGGCTCTCCTCGCGCCGCATCAACGCCCTCTAGCCGGG
>JAICUV010000256.1 GCA_025935655.1 Chloroflexota bacterium
AGACCTGCCGGACATTCCTTCACGGCCGGCCGGTCGCCACGCCGCGTCGATCTCCCTGCTCCTCGGGGCCGGATCGCACGACGGGGCGGCCGGCCGTTCCGTGTCCGCGGCGCGTGGTCACGCCCGGGGAGGGGCAGCACCTCCGGTCCTGACGCTGGGATCCGCGTTCTGCGCACGCCACCTCGAGCTCCGACGATGACATCCGCCAGGCGATGACACTCGCGACATCGATGCGGCGAGTGTCATCGCGCAGGCGCGCGCCGGACGGGCCAGGACGGGCGCGGCGCGTCGGCGGCTTCAGATCGGGAGCAGCGCCGCGACGATCGCGATCGGGAGCGCGATCAGCACCGCGTCGCGGGTCATCCGTCGGACGGCGGCGAGGTCTGCGCGTCGCGCGTCGGCACGCTCCACGGACTGCCGGCCCTGGTCGCCGTCGGCGAAGTTGAACACGCCGGCGACAGCGAACCCGGCGCAGAACCGGCGCCGTGCCTGGAGCCACGAGAACACGCCGCCCGCGAGCGGCACGAACACGAGGAGCCGCGACCACGCCGGGGCGCCGACCGCCACCAGTAGCGCGAACAGCGCCAGGGCCGCGACGAAGCCCACGACGGCAAACGCCCGGCGCCGACGGATCTCCCAGGCGCCGATGTTGCAGACGCCCGGGACGTAGCCCTCCGGCGTGCCGGAGCCGGCGGGAGCGAGGGCGATGATGGGCGTTGCGCGGACGATGGACACGGGTGACCTCCAGGCGCGTCCGGCGGGCTGTTCGAGCGAGACCGGCGCACCCGAATGTTCGTCCAATCGGGTGCCCGCGGATGCGCGACGGCCCCGAGGGCATGCGCCCAACGACGGCAATCGCGCCGCGCCGGTAGACTCCCGGATCGTGGATATCCGACGTCCCGGCCGCCTCGCGGTCCCCCAGCCCACCGTTCGCCCGGCCCGTACGCGGGCGCTCCCCTTGCTCGTCGGCGCGCTGCTCGCGCTCGTGCTCGCGGGTCCCGTCCTCGGCCACGCCGCGCTCGTGTCGTCGGATCCCGATGACAAGGCCGTGCTCGACACGCCGCCCACGAAGATCACGCTCACGTTCAGCGAGGGCGTCGTCGGCAAGAGCTCGTTCAAGCTCCTCGGGCCCGCGGGCGACACGATCGCCACCGGCGGGCCGGCCGCGGCCGGGGACGACACCATGACCCTCGACGGCCTGACGCTCTCCCCGGGCGCATACACGATCGAGTGGACGTCGGTCGCCGAGGACGGCGACATCGAGCGCGGCACGCTCACCTTCACCGTCAGCGAGCCGACGCCCCCGCCCGCGACCGCCACGCCGGCGCCGAGCCAGGCGTCCGCCGCCCCGGCAGTCAGCCCCTCCCCTGCCCCGTCCCCGACGCCCGCGCCGTCGCCGTCCGCGGACACGACGGCCGCGTCCTCGTCGGGCACCGACGTCATCCTGCCGATCGTCGCCGCGCTCGTCCTGGTCGGCGGCATCGGCGCCTACGTCCTCCGCCGCAACCGCGCCGCCTGACGATGGGCTCGCGCATGCTGGCCGCAGGGCCGCGCGTGCCCGGCCCATCCGCGCGCTGGCGTGCGGCGGCCGTCAGGCGGGCGCCCGGTGCGCTCGTCGCCCTCGCGGTCGCGCTCGGGCTGCCCGCGATCGCCGCGGCCCACGGGCTGTCGCCCGTCTACCAGAGCCCGCTGCCGCTCGCGGTGTACCTCGTCGGGGCGGCCATGACCGTCGCGCTGTCGTTCGTGTTCGTGCTCGCTCGCGACGTCCGCGCGACGGTGATCGACGACGGGCACGTCGTCCACGTCCCTGGGGCGCTGCGGATCGTCCTGCGCATCATCGGCCTCGTCGGCTGGACGTGGATCGTCGCCCAGGCGATCGCCGGCGGGGCGTCCGACGCCGCGGTCGCGACGCTGTTCCTGTGGGTCTACGGCTGGGTCGGCGTCGCGATGCTGTCCGCGCTGCTGTTCCCGGTCTGGGAGTGGATCGACCCGTTCGCGACGATCCACGACATCCTGGCGTGGCTGCTGCGCACGATCGGCGTCCGCGGCTGGCCGGTGTCGGAGCTGCCGGCGAGCGTGCGCACGTGGCCAGCGGCCTTCGGGCTCGCGTTCTTCGTCTGGCTGGAGCTCGTCCCTGCGATCAGCGGCGCGACGCTGACCGTGGTCCTCGTCGGGTACACCGTCCTCACCCTCGCCCTCATGGCCCAGTTCGGCCGCGACGAGTGGCGGGCCCAGGGCGAGACCTTCACCGTCTGGTTCCGGACGCTCAACCGGATGGCGCCGTTCGGCGTCGTGTCGGCCGCGCGGGCCATGGGCGAGCAGCCCGACGCCGACGAGGACGGCGTCCTCCCCGGCGGCATCGACGTCGCACCGGCGCACGTCGAGCGACGCTCGTTCGCGAGCGGGCTGCTCCGCGGACGGTGGAGCCCCGCCGTCGTGTCCCTGATCGCGATCGGCGTCGCGTCCATCATCTTCGACGGGTTCTCGCAGACCGTGGTGTTCGCGTCGATCTTCGGGGCTCCCGGCCTCGTGCCGAAGACGCTGCTGCTCGTGGCGTGGCTCGCGATCGTCGTCGGCGCGGCGCTGTGGGTCGGCCGAACCGTCAGCATCGGCGCGATCGGCGCCGGACTGCTCCCGATCGCGATCGGCTACCTCGTCGCCCACTACCTGACCTACCTGCTGATCGACGGCCAGCGGATCGTGATCGCGATCTCCGACCCGCTCCAGCAGGGCTCGGACCTGTTCGGGACGGCGTTCTTCCAGCCGGTCTCGTCGATCCTCCCGGCCGGGCTCGTGTGGACGCTGCAGCTCGCCGCGGTGGTCGGCGGCCACATGGTCGGCGCGTGGGCCGGGCACGTCACCGCCCAGCGGGACATGGAGGCGCTCGCGAACTCCCGGCCGCCGCGCGACATGCGCCACCGGAAGCTGCCCTGGACGCCCGCGCCGAACCGGAACGTCCGGATGCGCGAGATCCCGCTCGCGATCGTGATGGTCGCGCTGACCACCATCACGCTGTGGTCCCTGGGCCAGGCAATCGTCGTGGAGACGCCGGCCGCGGCCGTGACCACGCTCCAGGCGTTCGTCTCGAGCCGCTAGCGAACGGCGGCTGGCACCCACTCGGTGATCGGCCGGACCTGGCTGATCTCGTCGAGGATCGACGGGTCCAGCGCCTCGGCGGCGGCGATCCCCGTCTCGATGGCGGTGAGGCACAGGACGCCCTCGGCGATCGCCGCGTGGCGGATGTCGGCCGCGTCGCGGATGGCGCCCGAGCGCGGGGTCGGGGTGTTGACGACCAGCCGGACGTCGCCGCGCGCGATGGCGTCGAGGATCGGGACCTCGCCGATCTCGCGATCCGGCTCCGCCCCGAGCTTCGCGATCGGGTCCACGCCGAACCCGGCCTCGCGGAGGGCCGTCCTCGTCCCGGGGGTCGCCGCGAGCCTGTAGCCCGCCCGCCGGAGTGCCTTCGCGAGCGGGATGAGCCCCGCCTTGTCGCGGTCGGCGATCGAGAGCAGGGCGAGCGGCGCCGGGCCGTCGCCCGGCCGGGGCGGGATGAGCGACGCCCCCGTGAGCGCCTTCGCCATCGCGACGCGCGGGTCCATCGCGATCCCGATGACCTCCCCCGTGGACTGCATGAACGGCCCGACGGAGGGATCCACGCCCTTGAGCTTGGCCGTGGAGAACGCCGGTGCCTTGACCGCGACGAACGCGGGGCTCGGGCGCAGGCCGGGCGTCTGGCCGAGTGACTCGAGCGTAGCGCCGAGCGAGATCCGGACCGCGAGCTCCACCATCGGCACGCCCGTGACCTTGGACAGGAACGGCACCGTGCGGCTCGCCCGCGGGTTGACCTCGATGAGGTAGACCCCGTCGTCGCGGACGATGAACTGGGCGTTGACGAGGCCGCGGGCGCCGAGCGCGAGGCAGACCCGCTCCATCGTGTTGACGATGAGGTCCACGTCACCCTCCGAGACGTGCTGCGGGGGGAACACCGCGATCGAGTCACCGGAGTGGACTCCCGCCCGCTCCACGTGCTCGAGCAGTCCCGGGATCAGGACGGCCGTGCCGTCGCAGACGGCGTCGATGTCCACCTCGATGCCCTCGAGGAAGCGGTCGATGCGGACCGGGCGGTCCGGGTCGACGACGGCGGCGGCCGCCAGGTGCCTCGCGAGGTCCTCCGGGGAGTACGCGAAGTCGATGGCCAGGCCGCCGATGACGAACGACGGCCGCACGATGACCGGGTAGCCGATCCGCTCCGCCAGCGTGAGCGCCTCCTCGATCGATTCCGCCATGCCGCCCTCGGGCTGCGGGATCCCCAGCCGGTCCAGCAGCGCGGAGAACCGGACGCGCTCCTCCGCCTGGTCGATCGCCTCGAGGTCCGAGCCCAGCAGCGGGACGCCGCTCGCGACGAGCGGACCCGCGAGGTTCAGCGGCGTCTGGCCGCCGAACGCGACGACCGCGGGGAGCGGGCCGTCGTCCGGGATACCGCTGCGGTTCTCGTTCGGACCGCCCCGCGCGACGAGGCTCTCCGTGGTGATGACACTCGCCGCATCGATGTCGCGAGTGTCATCGCCAGGCGCAATGGATTGCCCAGCCGCGCGGCCTGCCGCCGACGTGGCCGACCGCGCGGGGGTGCCAGGCAGGGGCCCGCCGCTCTCGAACTCGATGATGCTCCTGACGCTCTCCGCGTCGAGGGGCTCGAAGTACAGCCGCGTGCTCGCGTCGAAGTCCGTGGACACCGTCTCCGGGTTGGAGTTGACCATCACGGCGCTCCAGCCGGCGCGGCGGAGGACG
>JAICUV010000340.1 GCA_025935655.1 Chloroflexota bacterium
CAACTTCCAGTTCGGCTGCGAGATCGGCTGGGAGATCAAGGGCGGCAAGCGGACGCGGATGCTGCGCAACCCGACGTACACGGGGATCAGCCCGCGGTTCTGGGGCTCGATGGACATGCTCGGCGGCAAGGACGAGTGGACCTTCTGGGGCACGCCGAACTGCGGCAAGGGCCAGCCGATCCAGACCGGCCACACGGGCCATCCGTCGGTGCCGGCACGGTTCCGCGGGATCCGGGTGGGGGTGCGCGGGTGAGCGCGCCGAGGGCGGGTGCCGGCGTGCCCGAGACCGATGCGCTCGCGCTCGCGGAGCGCGTGCTGGCCCTGGTGCGGAGGCGGGCCGCATCCGCCGAGGCCGAGGTGAACGTGCGCACCGGCACGCTGGCCCTGACGCGCTTCGCCAACGGCGCCATCCACCAGAACGTCGCCGAGGACCTGCGCGAGGTCGGCGTGCGGATCGCGATGGACGGTCGCGTGGCCGCCGCGCGGCTCGACGGGCCCGTCGGCGACGACGAGCTCCGGGCGCTGGTCGACGGCGTCTTCGAGGCAGCCGCGGTGAGCCCGGTGGACGACGACTGGCCGGGCCTCGCCTCCCCCACTCCGACCCCTGACGTCGACCACTGGGACGACGCGACCGGCGATGCGTCACCCGACGAGCGAGCGGCGCTCGTCGCGGCGTTCGTGACCGCCGCCGGGGGCTCGTGACGGCCGGTGCGGTCTCGACGGCCGCGATCCACGCCGCCTTCGCGAACTCGGCCGGCCAGGCGATCACGGGGCGCGGCACCAGCGCCGACATCGACGGGATCGCACGAACGGCCACCTCCGACGGGGTCGCCAGGCAGTCGGCGGTGCGTGTCGGCGACCTCGACGCCGACGCGGCGGGTCGCCGAGCCGCCCAGAAGGCCCGCGACGGCGCGGAGCCCGGCGACCTCGAGCCCGGGCGCTACCAGGTCGTGCTCGAGCCCTCGTGCGTCGCCGACATCGTCGACTTCGTCCTCGTCCACGGGTTCGGCGGCCGGGCGGTCAACGAGGGTCGCTCGTTCGTGCGGCCGGGCGAGGCGCAGCTCGACGCCTCGATCACGCTCCGCCAGGACGTGGCCGACGCGCGCATCGCGGGCCTTGCCTTCGACGCGGAGGGCACGCCGAGACGCGCCGTGGACCTCGTGCGGGACGGCGTCACGGGGGCGATCCTCCACGACCGGCGGACAGCGCGCCGGGCGGCCACGGAGAGCACCGGCAACGCGGCCCTGGGACCCAACCCGTACGGCGGCGTGCCGGCGTCGCTGATCCTGGAGCCGGGCGCCGCGGACCCGGCGTCCATGGTCGCTTCCATGGAGCGCGGTCTCCTCGTCACGGACTTCTGGTACACCCGGGTCCTGGACCCCAAGACGCTCGTGATCACGGGCCTGACGCGCAACGGCGTGTGGCTCGTCGAGGACGGGAAGGTCGTCCGCCCGGTGCGCAACCTGCGCTTCACCCAGGGCTACGCGCAGGCCCTCGGCCCGGGGAACGTGAAGGCGGTGGGCAACGACCCGACCCTGTTCTCCCACGGTCCCGACGACCAGCTGCTGGTCCCGAGCCTCCACCTCGCCTCGTGGGCCTTCACGGGCGGCGCGAAGGGCTGACAGACGGGTTGGTGGGCGGTGAGGGACTCGAACCCCCGACATCCTCGGTGTAAGCGAGGCGCTCTGACCAACTGAGCTAACCGCCCGGGAGCCGCAGCGTAGCGCTCCGGACACGAAGACGGGCGGCCGTGTGGCCGCCCGCGGGTCATCGGGAGAGTGGTGCCCAGGCCGGGACTTGAACCCGGATGAGTTGCCTCATACGCCCCTCAAACGTACGCGTATACCAAGTCCGCCACCTGGGCAGGTGCTTCGCGGGCCTGAGCCGGGGTCCCCGAGAGGGGTGGTACCGAGGGAGGGAGTCGAACCCACACGACCTTGCGATCACTGGTACCTGAAACCAGCGCGTCTACCATTCCGCCACCTCGGCCCGACGCAGGATTCGGCTCGCCCGAAGGCTCACCGGTCCGCGGCGAGGCGCCATGCTAGCACATCCCAATACCGGTCGCCGGTGTCGCCGATGAGCGTCGGGGTGATGCCCTCCACCCCCATGGTGAACATGGATTCCTCGCCCCAGACGAGCGGCAGCATGGGCTGACGGGCGGCGATCCCGGCGAGCAGCGCCTTCCACGCGACGACCCGCGAGGCCTGGTCCCCGGGCTTCCGCGCCGCCTCCAGGAGCGTGTCCAGCTTCGCGTCCTGGAACCCCGTGAGGTTGGAGCCGGACGCCCGGACCTGGCTCGACGCGAGGAGGGGGAACAGGTCGGGCTCGAGGCCCATCATGATGTCCAGCACGGACGCCGTGAACGCCCCGCCCCGGAGGTCCGTGGCGAGCGCCGCCGCCGGCTTCTCCACGAGGGTGACCTTGAACCCCAGCCTGGTCCACGCATCGCGGACGTAGGCCGCGATGGATGCCAGCCGCGGGTTCGCGGTCGCGGGGACGCTGAGCAGCTCCAGCTCGTACGGCACCTTCGCGCGCGGCTTCGCCCACGCCCCGTTCACCTTCGTCCAGCCTGCCGCCTTGAGCTGCGCCGCCGCGGCGGCGGCGTCGAACTTCACCACGCCCACGGACTCGCCGTCGTACGCCCAGGAGGTCGGGGGCACGAGCGCGTCGGCGACGGTGCCGTCCCCGCCCAGCACGTCGCGGACGAGCGCGTCGCGGTCGATGGCGCCGAGCAGCGCCTTGCGCACGCGCGCGTCGCGCAGCTCCGGGTGGCTCGGACGGAGGTTGAGCAGGATCGTCGACAGCGTCGTCGTGGGATAGCGGACACGGGAGACGCCGGCGATGGCGGCGGCCTGGGACGCCTGTTCCGGCGCGAGCCCGGCGACCGCGTCGATGTCGCCCGCCTGGAGCGCGCCCACGGCCGCGTCGTCGTCGGCGAAGAACGTGAGCTCGATGCGCTCGATGAACGGGGTGGGGCCGGTCACCGACGGGCTGGGAATCGGCGTGGCCAGGGAGTCGACCGATGCCGCGGCCGTCGGGCTGGGTCCCGGGGTCGGGGGCATCAGCTGGTGCGCGGGCACGAGGACGGCGTGGGCCTGGTCGAGCTCGGTCAGCCCGAACGGCCCGCTGCCGAC
>JAICUV010000314.1 GCA_025935655.1 Chloroflexota bacterium
CCCGTCGACGCGCATGCCGCAGGTCCCGCACGACGCGTGGAAGCACGAGTGGCGGACGTCGAGCGTCGGGTCGACCCGCGAGCGGATCCAGGTCAACGCGTCGAGGACCGTCATCCGGGGGGACGTCACGGGGACGTCCACCCGCTGCCAGCGCCGCGGACCGTCGCCGCGCGGGGTCCGCACGACGCGCAGGGCGCGCGTGGCGGTCACGGGGACGGAACCGCCGTCGGGGACGGCCTCGGTGGGGCGATCCAGCGTCGTCGCCATCTCAGGCCGCCCTGGCGTGGTGGAACGCCGTGTGGGGCAGCAGGACCGTCTCGCGCGTCCGGCAGGGCTCCTCGACGCCCAGCTTGTGGGCCACGACGTCGGCCGTCAGCTCGGCCATGCCCCGGAGCGTCGTCCCCTTGCCGCCCGAGATCGTCACCAGGCCCTCCACGCCTTCCGTGGCGTGGTCGTAGCACTTGAACGTGCGGCTGAGCTCGCGCCCGGTGGAGGCGCCCCGCTCCCCGATCAGCGGCCGTGCCGCGGACCACGTCGCGCGGATCGTGGCGGTCCGCACCGCCGGGATGAGCTTGGAGCCCTCGTCGATCATCCGCTGGACGTGGTCCTCGGGGACGGCGAGGTCGTCCGGATCCTCCACGACCCAGGAGCTGGTGCCGACGATCGAGAGCGCCCGCTGGGGGACCACGATGTCCCCGTCACCGCTCTTGTGCATGCGGTTGACGACCATGTTGCACAGCCGCCCGCGGAGCGCGACGAGGACGCCCGGCGACGGCTGGACCGGCACGTCAACGCCCCCCATGCGCCCGATCGACTCGCCCCACGGTCCCGCGGCGTTGACGACGATGTCCCCGCCGATCTCGTACTGGCGCCCGGTCGCCCGGTCGACCACCCGCACGCCCGTGACGCAGCCCGGCGAGCCCGTGAGACCCACGACCTCCGTGTACGGCCGGATGTCCGCCCCGTTGGCCAGGGCGGTCGCGAAGAACCGGAGCGGCATCCGCATCGCGTCCATCGTCGCGTCCGGGACCTGCAACGCGCCGACGAGGCGCGGGTTGAGCAGCGGCTCGAGGCGCAGGGCCTCCAGCCTCGTCAGCCAGCGGGTGGGGATCCCCGATGCCTCACAGGCCGGCACGAGCCGGTCGCGCCAGTCGAGGTCCTCGTCACCCAGCGCCACGAACAGCCCGTCGTTCTCCTCGAACGAGCCCGGGCAGATCCGGCGCAGGATCCGGTTCTCGGTGATGCACTCGACGGCGGACTCGGGGTCGTTCACGGCGTACCGCGCCCCGCTGTGGAGCAGGCCGTGGTGACGGCCGGTCGTGCCCGACGTCAGGCCGTGGCGCTCGACCAGGACGACGCGGATGCCCCGCAGCGCGAGGTCGTGCGCGAGCGCGCCGCCGGTGCCGCCGCCACCCACGATGACCACCCTGGGACCGCTCGCACGCTCCATGCCCCGATCGTGCCGTCGTCCCGCGACGGTTCCTAGGGCCCCTCTGACCGAAGCGGCGCGCGCAGCAGTCCGTTTCCGTGACCTCTGTCCCGTCGCCGGATCGTCAGGCCCGGGCTGCGACCTCCCTGGCCCGGTCGCCGGCGCGATAGGCGTCGAGGAGGAACTCCACCGGGTGGCGCGTCCGGACGCCCGTGGCGGACTGGATCTGCCAGCGGCAGGTCTCCGAGTCACAGGCCGCGGCCGTCGCGCCGGTCGCCTTCACCTTGTCGAACAGCGGGGCTCCGACGCGCATCGCGATGTCGTACTTCTCGCGCTTGAGGCCGTACGTCCCCGCGATCCCGCAGCAGTCGTGGTCCATGTCCCGGGCACGGAGGCCCGGCACGAGCGCGAACAGGTCGAGGGCGGGCAGCCCGATGCCGTGGCTCCGGAGCTGGCACGGCGCGTGGTACGGGAGGTCCTCGTCCAGCTCGCCGAAGTCCGTGTTCAGCCGGCCCTGCTCGTGGAGGTCCAGCAGGAACTCGCAGATGTCCCAGGTCGCCTCGGCCACGGCCTTCGTGTCGTCGTCGCGCAGGTCCAGCATCTCCTCGTACTCGGCCTTGAAGGTGTGCGTGCACGAGGTCGAGGTCCCGATGATCCGGTAGCCCCGCCGGGCGTAGTCGGCCAGCACGCCGGTGTTGGACCGCGCCCGGCCCCGGGCGTCGTCGTACAGGCCGTTGCTGATGAGCGGGAGGCCGCAGCAGACCTGCTCCGGGACGATCGTCTGGAGGCCGTTGCGGCGCAGGACCTCGATCGCGGCATCGGCGACGTGCGGCTCGTAGTAGTTGGCCGCGCAGCCGTGGAAGTAGACCACCGCCTCCTCGGGCCCGGGCATCCCGTGCTTCGAGGTGCCGGCACCGCGCTCGCCGCCGCGGCGCTTCCACGTGGAGGCGAACGTGTGCTTCGCGAACGTCGGCAGCGGCGCCTTGCGGTGGATGCCGACCATGGCCTCCATCAGGGCCCGCAGGAGGCCGTTGTGGAGGGCGAAGTTCGCGAGCGGCGAGAGCGCGACACCCAGCGATCCGGTCAGGTCGGTCTGGCCCAGCCCCCAGTCGCGCAGCTTCGGCCGCTTGCCCTCGCGCATGCGGGCGCGGGCCTGGTTGTTCATCTCGGCGATCTTCACGCCGGCCGGGCACGCCGTGGTGCACCACCCGCAGCCCGAGCAGTAGTCCACCGAGTGGTCCGGTGACGCGACGAGCGAGCTGAACGGGCCCTGGATCTGCTGGCCGCGGGCCATTCGGAAGCGCTGCGCCTGCGGGCCCTCGTACTTGGGCCCCGCGAACAGGTCGGTGACCCGGAGGACGGGGCACACCGTGTTGCACACGTTGCACTTGAGGCACTCGTCCGCCGACGAGCTCACGGGGATGTCGAGGTCCGAGGAGGCCTCCCGGACGAGATCGGCGATGCTCACGATGCGCTCCTCGACGCGGCCGGCACGCGGCCGACGGGGGTGCGTTTCGTCTCGCGGGAGAGCTCGCCGGCGGCGCGCCACCCGCTGGTGACCGCGATGCCGTCGCCGCTCCGCTCGCGCAGGGCCCGCTGGCCGGCGAGCAGCGCGCCCGCGACCAGCACGTTGGCGATCGCCGGCTTGCCGGTCGACGGGTCCACCGGGTGGAGCCGGGGGTCGGTCCGGATCCCGGCGGCCTCGATCGGGTGGCCGGCCGGGTCGAGCCCCTCGCGCAGCAGCCACGCGTCGAAGTCGGGGGCGTCGACGCTGAGCCCCAGCAGGGGCTCCACGACACGGCCGTCACCCGTCGCGACGAGGCCGCCACCCGCGATCCCGCCCGTGGCGAGGATGACGGCATCGGTCCGGATGCGGTGGACCCGGGTGGCCGCCTCCATCTCGACGGCGATCACCCGCCGCCGCTCGACCTCGATGCGATGGACGTTCTCGCCCACCTGGATCCGGCCGCCCGCGGCGCGGATGCGCTCCCGCAGCGCCCGCCACAGCCGCATGCCGGGGACGCTGGGTGGGACGAGGGGGATCTCGAAGGGCTCGAGCGGAAGCCTCGCTCGGGCGTCGGCCCACGCGTCCGCGTGCCCGTCCAGGCCGATGACCGCCGGTAGCCCGACGCGGCCCGCACGACCTCCGGCAGCCTTCTTGACCGCCCGGGCGATCCGGTCGAGGTCGTCCGCGCGTCGC
>JAICUV010000266.1 GCA_025935655.1 Chloroflexota bacterium
CGGTCGAGGACCTCGCCACGCGTCCCGTACCAGGTCCGAGCCGCGCCGACGGCCCGCACCGTGGTCGTGCCGGTGTTCTTGACCGTCCCGCGCTCGGTGACCGTGCTGTCGCCGTTGGTGGTCCGGGTCAGCGAGACGAGCTTGAGCGAGCGCGACGGCCCGGGCGAGCCGGTCGTCACCGTGTAGCGCACCGTGGCATAGGCCGGCACCGGGCCGCGGAGCACGAACGGCGACACCCGGCCGTCGGTCAGCCGCCTGGCGAACGAGGTCGTCGTCAGCGTGCCGACGATCCTGCCGCTCGCGTTCCGGAACGTCGCGCTGATCGTCGCCCGGCCGGTCGTGCCGCCGGTGTTGTTGAGGACCTCGCCGGCGATCCGCACGATGCCGCCGCCGCCCGCGCCCTGGGTGACCCGCGCGCTCTTGATCGTGGTCCCGCCCGCCAGGGACCGGAAGCGGAGGACGTACCGGGCGTCGCTGCGCCCGCCGCCCGGGAACGACACCTTGACCCGGTAGGTCCCCGCGGCGAGGCGCCTCGTGAGCTCCTCGAACCGGGTCCCGCTCGAGGAATCGGCGCTCGCGAGATGCGTGCTGCACGAGGAGTAGAGGTCGAGCCTCGCGTTCACGGGCAGGTCGCCCGCGGTGATCACGACGCGGTGCCCGCTCGTGATCGCGAACCGGAACCAGTCGACGTCGCCGTTCCCGGAGGCGCGATCGCTGCGCCAGGATCCCGTCGGGGTGGACGCCGCCGTCGAGCAGGTGTCCGCGGCGTCCGGCACGTAGGTCGCCGCGAGCGAGACGTCCGTCGTCGCGATGACGTCGCGGCTGCGGACGAGGCTGTCGTCCCACGCGGAGAACCGATAGCGCGTGCCGGAGACCGTCGTCGTCAGCGGCGGCGTGACCGTGACGAGGGAATGCTCGAGGACCGTCGTCGTGCTCGGGCTGACGGCCTGCGCCTCGCCGACGGACACCGCGATCCCGGTGGGCGTCGTGGCGACCTGGAGGGTCTTCGTCCGCGGGTAGAGCGCCACCGAGACCTGGCGTTTCGACCCGTGGGTGTCCGTCGCGGTGAGCCGCAGCTCGAGGTGCGACGGGTATGGGTGGTCCGGCGCCGTGAACGAGCCGGAGCTGCCGGTGTCGGTCTCGACGCCATGCTCGTGGCAGTCGGCCGGGCAGTGGAGCATCACGATGTCCCACTGGAGCGCGGTGCTCGTGAGGGCGCCGTCCTGCTGGTCGTCCGCGTGGCCCGTGAAGTCGATCGTGTCGCCGACCGCCCACGTCAGGTCCGGACCCGGCGTGTCGATGACCGGGACCGGCGGGTCGTTGGTCGCGTCCACGGTCAGGTCCACCGTGTCCTTCAGGCCGTTCGAGCTCTCGACCTCCAGGCTCACGGGGTAGACGGCGGGGGTCGTGATCGCCCAGTCGTACGTCGCGCCCGTGGCGTCGTCGTACACGCCGTCGTGGTTCAGGTCCCAGCGCCAGGCGACGAGCGACGCGGCCGGGTCCGGGTCGCTGGACGCGGAGGCGTCGAGGTGGACGGTGACCGGTGCGAGCGCCTCCGACGGGTCGGCGGTCGCGCGCGCGATCGGCGCCAGGATGTACGTCATCCGGACGACGCGCCCGTTGTCGTGGTCGACGTAGTACAGGTCGCCGCCGGGCCCCGTGCGGAGGTCGACCGGGTTGCCGATGGCCGTCGCCACGACCTCCATCCCGGTCGCGTCGGGCACGCCGCCGGCGCCCTTGGGGAAGAACGCGAGGCAGTCGCGGTCGTAGTCCACGAAGAACATGCCGCCGACGTACTTCGCAGGGTAGGACGCGGTGGCGCCCGTCGGTCCCTCGTAGAAGGCGATCCCGGTCGGCGAGCCGCCGTCCGTCCCGTTGACCGGGCTGAAGCAGGGGCCCGTGGGGAGCAGCGTGCTCACGTGGCTGTACGAGTAGAACGGCTTCTTCCACGCGGTCGAGCCCGCGGCGTACAGGCTGGCGCACATGTCCGTGCCCAGGCTCTGGAACGCCGTCGCGACGGCGGGGCCCTCGTAGCACGGCCAGCCGGCGTTCGGCAGCGTCGTGGGCGTCCTGGCGGTCGTGGGCACCGCGATCCGGTTGATGGCCTCCCAGGTCGTGTTGCCCACGTGGGCGACGTACAGGTCCGACGTCCCGGGTCGGAACGCGAGGCGGAACGGGTTGCGGAAGCCGTGGGCCACGATCCGACGCGTGTTCGGGTCGCTGCTCGACGCCAGCGGGTTGCCGGCCGAAGCCGCGCCGGTGTCCGGGTCGATCCGGATCAGCGTGCCGTCGAGGCCGGTGGGGTCCGACGTCGTGCGCACGTCCTGGGAGCGGAGCTGCCCGCCCTGGGCCGTCTTCGTGTCGACGGTCGGCTGGGTGCCGTCGGGCGAGGTGACCTTCACGGGGTCGCCGCACGGGTTCACCAGCGTGAATGGGTTGGCGTAGTCGGGCACGGTGCCGCCCCGCTGGCCGAAGTCGACGCCGTTGAAGCTCGCGCCGTCCCCGAGCGTGACGTACAGCTGGCCGTCCGGTCCGAAGCCCATCCCGCCGCCGGAGTGGCTGGGGAACTGCTGGCAGGCGTCCCAGATGATCGTGTGCCGCGAGACCATCACGTTCGTCGACGGGTTGACCTGGATCTGGTCGATCTTCGTACTGGCGACGCAGCCGTCGGTCGTCGGCCCGGGGCCGTTCGGCGGGGCGGGACAGGCGTCGATCCAGTTCTGCGACGTGTCGCCGGGCTCGGCGCCCCACTGGTAGAACGCGTACAGGAAGGGGCGCCCGGACAGGAACCCGGGATCGAGCTCGATCGTCAGGAGCCCGCGGTCCCAGTAGTTCATGACGTCCGCGGAGAGGTCGGCGACGACCGTCGGCGACGAGTCCGTGATGGAGTCGTACTCCTTGATGATCCCGGCCTTCTCGGACACGAAGGCCCGGCCGTCGGTCGCGAACCGCACGGACGTCGGCTTGGTGAGCCCGGTGAAGACGGGCACCTCCCGGAAGAACGGGTCCGCGAACGAGCCTGCGGCGTTCGCGGGCTGGCTCGGCAGGAGCCGCGCCACGGGACCGCCGATGACCGTCGAGGCGGCAAGGGCCGCGGCGACCATGGCGCGACCGAGCCGTCGCCGCACGCGATCGCGCCCGTCACCTCCCCCCACCCTCGCCAGCCGCTCGTCCATGGACGCGAAAGGGTACTCGTGGGAGGCTGTGTCCGTGATGCCGTTCGGCCAACGGCCCGGGGGCCGCGAGATGGGTGATGACGGACTGGACGGCCGTGGCGACCGGCCCTTCGTCGTCGAGGCCGGACCCGCCCGGGCACCGGGTCCCTCGCGCATCCAGCGCGTCGCGATCGGTTTGGCGGCTCTCGTGCTCGCCGGCCTCACGGCGTGGGGCCTGCTCGTGGCGCCCGGACCCCCGCCCGTGCCGACGGGCCCGCCAGTTGCCGCCGCCAGCCCGACCCCGACGCCCGGGCCCACGCTCGCGTTGCCCCATCCGGACGGCGAGGGCCTCCCGAGCGCTCGCGTGGCCACCGAGGCCGAGGCCTTCGCGGCGCTGGCGGTCTCCGGCGGCTGGCCCCAGTGCCCGATGTGGCGGCCGTTCTCGGACGGCGCCGTCGTGGACGCGGCCGCCGTCGAGGCGGCACTGCGCGACGTCTCGAGCCCCGCGGGGATGTACACCGTCCGCGACAGCCTGGGGACCGACCAGCGGGTCTGGGTCGGCGGGGGCGAGGACGATGCCGCACGTGGGTTCGGCGGCTCCGCGGTCGTCCGCGTGGGCGACCTGACCGGAGTCGGCGATGCGACGTGGACCTCGATGCCGGCCAGCGGCAGCTGGGAGGCCGTACGCCTGGACCGCGTCCACCTGCAGGACCTGGGCCTCGACGCCTGGGTGGCCCGTGTCCGGGCGGTCCCGGCGCCGTACTGCAACGCCTCGTTCGGTGGGCCGCCGGCGACCGTCGTGGAGGTGCCCGGCGACGCGGACCCGTACCCGAGGTTCGTGTCCGAGGCCGGCTGGTTCGTGTGCCGGACCTGGCAGCGGTTCGACGACGCGCCGGCGCCGACCGCCGCCGACGTCGACGCGGCCGCGGACCACGCGGGGATCGGCGACGGTCCGGCCTGGCTCGCCGTTCCCGTGCACACCGCCACGGCGGAGCTCTCGCTGCCCGTGTGGGTGGGCGACGACCCGTCCCGGGCCGGGACGGTCCACGGGTCGCGGCTCGTGGTTCTCGGAACCGGCACGTCGCGCCGCGCATGGATGGCCGTGGGCATCGAGGGGGTGGGAGCGATGGCCGTCGCCTTCGCCGTCGTGACGACGCCGGGGGGTCGGATCGCATGGCTGCCGACCGGGACGGCGGCGGGCGTCGTGGGCCGATGCGAGCCCGCGGGGACCGGCGGCGAGGCGCCGTCGCCGTCGCTCGGGCCCGCCCCGGCAGCCGCCACGCTCCCCGTGGAGCTCCTGCGCGGCATCCCGAACGCATCCGCGCTCCTCGCC
>JAICUV010000134.1 GCA_025935655.1 Chloroflexota bacterium
CTTCGCGTAGCAGCCGCCCTCGAAGTTGAACGTGTAGCCGTCGCCCCACCCGTGCTCGTCGTCGCCGATGAGGCTGCGCAGCGGGTCCGCGGACAGCGTGGTCTTGCCGGTGCCGCTGAGGCCGAAGAACACGCAGCCGTCGCCGCGCTCGCCCACGTTGATCGAGGAGTGCATCGGCAGCACGCCCTCGTCGGGCATCAGGTAGTTCATGACCGTGAACGCGGACTTCTTGATCTCGCCCGCGTACTTCGTCCCGACGATGATGATCTCCATCCGCCGCAGGTGGAGGATGATCGCCGTGCCCGACCGCGTGCCCTCGGTGGCGGGGTCCGCCTCGAAGCTGGGCACGTTGATGATCGTGAAGTTGGGCACGAACGAGGCGAGGTCCTCGCGCGGCGGCCGGCGGAACAGGTTGCGGGCGAAGATGCTGGCCCAGGCCGTCTCCGTGTACACGCGGAGGCTCCGGCGGTGCGCCTCGTGGGCGCCGATGTACATGTCCTGGGCGTAGAGGCGGCGGTCCTTGACGTAGTCCAGGAGCCGCGCGCGGAGCCGGTCGTAGTGCGCCTCGCTGATCTCGTGGTTGACGTCGCCCCACCAGACCTTGTCCTGGCTCCACGGCTCGCGGACGATGAACTTGTCCCTGGGTGAGCGGCCGGTGTGCTGCCCGGTGCGCACGACGAGCGGTCCCTCCGCCGCCAGCGTCCCCTCGTCGTCGCGGATGGCGCGCTCGTACAGCTCAGCTGTGGAGAGGTTCGCGAGCACGCTGCCGCCGATGGTGGACGTTGGGGCGCTCGTCATCGTCACGACCGGTACCTCGACTGGGCGCAGGCGTCACCGCCCGCGTGGGATCGGCGACCGGCCGCGCGTGCCGGGCGCTGCGCCCGGGAGTCGGCTTCCACAGTCAAGGTTGCGCTTCGGTTTCGGGGCATTGTAGACCCACCGGCAAGACCCTCGCGTCGCCGGGCGACCGAGGCGCTCGGGCGGCGACCCGCCACGGCCGTGGGCGACCGTCTTGCGGCCGGTGGCCAAGCGGCCCTTGCGGCCGACACGGCACAGCCGCACGCTGCCACGCGAGAGGAACAGCTCTCGATGACACGTCGCCTGGTCAGCCCGACCCTCATCGGGCGGAGCGCGGAGCTCGCGACACTCCGTGCGGCGGTCGACGGGCGCGAGGGGGAGACGCGGCCGGTGGTATTCGTGCGCGGCGACGCCGGCGCGGGCAAGTCGCGTCTCCTGGATGAGCTGCGGCGGTCGCTGGACGATGGGGGCCGGCGGCCCGGGACCGTCTTCGCGCTCGGCCATTGCGTGCTCGGCGTGGATGGCGCGCTGCCGTGCGCCGCCGTCGTCGAGCTGCTCGACGACCTGGGGCGCGCCGCACAGGAGCAGGCGATGCGGGAATCCGTCGATGCGGCGCGGCAGCTGTTCGTCGGCGAGCCCGACGCCGCCATCGCTGCCGATGCCGCGGGTACGGCACCCGCCGGGGCCATGCGCTGGCTCGAGGCCGTGCTCGGGGCAGTCCAGGCCGTTGCCGGAGACGGCCGGGTGGTGCTCGCGATCGATGACGTGCAGTGGGCGGACGCAGGCACGATCGACCTGATCGCGTTTCTCGCGCGCCGCCTGGCGCGATCGCCGTCGGTGCTGCTGCTCGCCTACCGGGAGCGGGAGGCGCGGCTGCGCCCCGAGGTGGCGCGCTGTCTCGATGACCTGGAGACGAGCTGGCTCCGCGACAGCGTCTTCATCAGCTACCTCGGGGATCGTGAGGCCGTCCAGCTGGTCGACGCCATCGCCGCCGCGCCGATGCCCCGGGAGCGCGCGATCCGCATCGCCCGACGAGCCGGTGGCAACCCCCTGTTCCTGGAGCAGCTCGTCGCGGCCGAGGCGGAGGCCGAGGCCGTCGCGCAACAGGAGGAGGAGGCGGAGTCCGTGGCCGCGGCCGCGGATCGGGTCCAGCCCGAGGGGATCTATCCCTGGCACCTGTCCGACCGCGAACGGGAGGTGCTCGCCCTCGTCGGGGCCGGCCGCACCAATCGCGAGATCGCCGAATCGCTGTTCATCACGGACAAGACCGCCAGCTCCCACGTGACCCACATCCTCGACAAGCTCGGCGTCGACAGCCGGGTCGAGGCGGCGCTTGCCGCCGCCGCGGCAGGCCTCGTGCGGACCGAGCAGGAAGGCGCGGAATCAGGCCTGGACGGCGACATCTTTCAGGGATCGCCCGATGCCGGGCGGGCGAGGCCTCGCTAGGCTGGATCCACTGGTCGAGGGGCTGTCGATCGAACGGAGGCCGGCATGGATCTGCGGCCGTACAGCTATCGGCGGGGCGAGGACCTGATCGCGGAATGGCATCGCGAGGCGGCCGACAGCCGGCTTGCGCTTGCCTCCGACGATACCCGGGACGCGCTGGCTGACCGCGCGATCGAACAACAGGAGGGGCGCCTCGGGCGCGCAGCCTCCGCGGTACGCCATCCGCTGCATGCCCTGCAGGCGTCGTTGCATCCGCAACATCGGAGCCGGGCGGCGCATTGACCCGCGCCGCCCGGGCCGGGTGCAGCGCCACCCGAGGTGCCGGACCGGCTAGGCCCGGTCGAGCGCCTGGGCGAGGTCTGCGATGAGGTCGTCGGCCGCCTCGATGCCCACCGACAGGCGGACGAGGGCCGGATCCACCGCGAGCGGCGACGACGCCACCGACATGTGGGTCATCGCCGCCGGGAGCTCGATCAGCGACTCCACGCCGCCCAGGGACTCCGCCAGCGCGAACAACCGGGTGGACTCGCAGATGGCCACCGCCCGCTCGGCCGCGGATCGCCCGTGGGCGCCGCCCGACGCCGGCACGAACGAGACCATGCCCCCGAACGCGGGCTCGCCACCCAGCCGCATCTGGCGTGCCGCGACGGCCGCCCTGGGGTGCGCGTGGTCGCCGAGGTCGAGCCCCGGGTAGCTCACCGACGCGATGTCCGTGCGCGAGGCGAGGAAGCGCGCGACCGCGAGCCCATTCGCCGAGTGACGCGCCATCCGGAGCGGCAGCGTCCGCAGGCCGCGCAGGACGAGGAAGCAGTCGAATGGACCGGGGACGCCCCCCATCGCGTTCTGGAGGAAGCGGAGCCGTGCCGCGACCGCGTCGTCGCTCGTGACCGCGATCCCGAGCACTGTGTCCGAGTGCCCGCCCAGGTACTTCGTCGCGGAGTGGAACACGATGTCCGCACCCAGCTCCAGCGGCCGCTGGAGCGCGGGCGACGCGAACGTGTTGTCGATGACGAGGAGCGGCCGGGCGCCGCCGGCCTGCGCCGCCCGCTCGCGCAGGATCTCCGCCGACGCGGCGATGTCGGTGACCTTGAGCAGCGGGTTGGATGGCGTCTCGAGCCAGACGAGGCGGGTCCGCTCGTTGAGGCCCTCCCAGAGCGCGTCGGGATGGCCGGCGAGGTCCACGTACCGGGCCTCCCCCGCTCCCGCCGGGCGGTGGACGCGCTCGAAGTAGCGGAACGTGCCGCCGTACACGTCGTCGCCGACGAGGATCTCCTCGTCGGTCGCCGCCAGCTGGGCGATCGCCGCCGTCGCGGCGGAGCCGCTCGCGAACGCGATCCCGTGCCGCCCGCCCTCGAGGTCCGCCACCGCGCGCTCGAGTCGCTCGCGGGTGGGGTTCTGCGAGCGCGAGTACTCGTAGCCGCCGCGCGGCCGCCCGACGCCGTCCTGCGCGTAGGTCGAGGTCTGGTAGATCGGCGGGGAGACGGCGCCGGTGAGCGCGTCGGGTTCGGCGCCGGCGTGCACGGCGCGCGTGTCGAAGGCGTCCGGGGCGTGGTCCATGTCGTGCGGCATGTCGCCGATCATCGCACCTCGCACGCCGACGGAGTACGCTCCGGCCACCATGCAGAGGGGGGCCAGCGTCCCATGGCCACCAACGAAACGCCGGGCATCGCGGCCGCGTCACGCGGCGGCCAGCTCTCCGTCCTCGATGCCTCGCCCAACGCGATCGTCGCGATCGACCGTGACGGCACGATCGTGTACGCGAACGCGCAGGCGACGGCCACCTTCGGGTGGTCGCAGGCCGAGCTGCTCGGGCATCCCGTCGAGCTGCTGCTCCCGGACAGCGTCGCGGAGCGCCACGTCGCCCACCGGGCGTCGTACGCCAGCAACCCGCATGCCCGACCGATGGGCATCGGGCTCGACCTGCGGGCGCGGCGCCGGGATGGCTCCGAGTTCCCGGTCGAGATCAGCCTGTCGCCGCTCGCGGTGGACGACGACTCCATGGTGTTCGCGACGATCGTCGACATCACCACCCGCAAGGCCGCCGAGGCGCAGCTGCTCCAGGCCCAGAAGCTGGAGTCGATCGGCCGGCTGGCGGGCGGCATCGCCCACGACTTCACCAACCTGCTGTTCGCGATCCGCGGCTACACCGAGATGCTCGCGGAGGACCTGTCGCAGGAGCGGCGCGGCGAGTTCGACTTCGACCTCGCGCTGACGAACGCCCGGGCGATCGAGGAGGCGGCCGGGCGGGCCGCGAACCTGACGATGCAGCTGCTCGCGTTCAGCCGGCGCCAGGTCGTGCAGCCCAGGGTCCTGGACATCAACGCCTCGGTGAGCGCGATGGAGCCGCTCCTTCGGCGCCTCATCGGGGAGCAGGTGGAGCTGCGCTTCGCGCTCGACCCGCAGGCCGGCCGCGTCCTCGCCGACACGGGGCAGATCGACCAGATCGTGATGAACCTCGTCGTCAACGCCCGCGACGCGATGCCGGGTGGCGGCCGGATCACGATCGAGACGGGCAATGTCGTGTTCGACGAGGCGTACTCGATGGAGCACTTCGCGGTCGAGCCCGGGCCGTTCGTGCTGCTCGCCGTGAGCGACACCGGTCAGGGCATGGACCGCGAGACGCGCGCCCACGTGTTCGAGCCGTTCTTCACCACCAAGGAGGTTGGCCACGGGACGGGCCTGGGGCTCGCGACGATCTACGGCATCGTGAAGCAGGCCCGCGGCCACATCTGGCTGTACTCCGAGCCCGGCCGGGGATCGACGTTCAAGCTCTACTTCCCGCGCGCCGACGCGGTGGAAGACCCGACCCCGGCGCAACCCGGGGCAGCCCCCGCGCCGGCCTCGCGGGGCTCGATCCTGCTCGTCGAGGACGAGCCGTCCGTGCGCGACATGACGCGCACCGTCGTGCGACGCGCGGGCTGGAACGTGATCGACGTCCCGTCCGGAGACGAGGCGTGGCAGCTCATCCAGTCGATGGTCCATCCGATCGACGCGCTCGTGAGCGACGTGGTCATGCCCGGGATGTCCGGGATCACGCTCGCGGAACGGGTGATGGACCGCGACCCGTCGGTGCGCGTCGTCCTCCTGTCCGGGTACACGGAGGACACGCTGGACCTGGACAGGGTCGTGGCGCGGGGAGCGCGCTTCGTCGCCAAGCCGCTGTCGGGTCGCCAGCTGCTCGAGGCGCTGGACGAGGGCGTCCGCGAGGCCTGACCCGCCGACCGCCGGGTCAGCCGCGGTGGGCGAGGTACTCCAGCAGGTCCAGCTTGGTCACGATCCCCGCGGGCCGGTCGCCCCGCACCGCGAGCAGCGCGGCCGCGCCACCGGAGAGCTGGGAGAACGCCTCGTCCACGGTCGCCGCCGTGGCGATGACCGGCAGCGGCCGCTCCATGACCTCGCCGACCGTCCGATCCACGACCTCGGGGTTGCGGTACGCCCGGTCGAGCAGCGACTTCTCGCTCACCGACCCGACGATCCCGGCGAGCGCGTCGCCCGCGGGCTGCTCCGAGACCGGCAGCTGGCTGATGCCGAACTGCTGGAGCAGGTCGATCGCCACGCCCACCTTGTCGGTCGTGCGGGCGAGGACCACGTCGGGCATCGGCTGGCCGTGGTGGCGGGCGGCGAGGAGCTCCTCCACCCGGGCGACGGCGCCCGTCGGCGCCAGGAGCCCGTTCGCGCGCATCCACTCGTCGTTGTAGAGCTTGGACAGGTAGTTGCGCCCGCCGTCGGGGAGGATCACGACCATGACCGCGCCGGGGGCGGCATCGGGCGCCTCGCGCATGAGCCGGCGCGCCTCGTCGAGCGCGGCGAGCATCGCCGTGCCGCACGACTCGCCGGCGAGGATCCCCTCCTCGCGCGTGATCCGGCGGGCCATCGCGAACGCGTCGCGGTCGGAGACGCGGACCCAGCGGTCCACGACACCCGGGTCGTAGGTGCCTGGGAAGAAGTCCTCCCCCACGCCCTCGGTGAGGTACGGCCGCGCCTGGTCGCCCGAGAGCACGGAGCCCTCGGGGTCCGCGCCGATCACCCGGATCGCCGGGTTCTGTGCCTTCAGGTACCTGGCCGTGCCGCTGACCGTCCCGCCCGTCCCCACCGAGGCGACGAGGTGCGTGATGGTCCCCTCCGTCTGGGTCCAGATCTCGGGACCCGTGGACCGCTCGTGGGCGTTCGGGTTCTCGGCGTTCCAGTACTGGTCCGGCTTGAACGCCCCCGGGATGTCGCGCGCGAGGCGGGCCGCCACGGAGTAGTACGACTCAGGCGACTCGGGGTCCACGTTGGTGGGGCACAGGACCACCTCGGCGCCGTATGCGCGAAGGAGCGCCTGCTTCTCGGCCGACTGCTTGTCCGCCATCACGAAGATGCAGCGGTAGCCCTTGAGGGCGGCGGCGATCGCGAGGCCGTGCCCCGTGTTGCCCGAGGTCGGCTCGATGATGGTGCCGCCCGGCTTGAGCAGCCCCGCGCGCTCGGCCGCCTCGATCATCGGCAGCCCGATCCGGTCCTTCACCGACCCGCCGGGGTTGAGCATCTCCAGCTTCGCGAGGATCAATGGCTGCCGGTCGACGGGCCCGAGGTCCCGGGTGACCCGCGACACCCGCACGAGGGGCGTGTCGCCGACGAGGTCGAGGATCGAGCTGGCGTAGTGCACGGCGGGAGGATACCCCGCGGTCACTCGACCTCGCGGTTCATCTCCATGTGGCGCTCGATGACCGCCTGGGCCGCCGCCTGGCTCCGCGGCTGGCCGGTGATCGCCTCCAGGAACGGTGCCCGGTCGAGCACGAACAGCTCGAGCTCGGTCACGGCCCGGACGGTGGCGGTGCGCGGCACGTCGTTGAGCAGCGCGATCTCCCCGAAGCCCGCGCCGGGTCCGATCACGTTCACCGCCCGCCCGTCCACGAGGATCGCGCACTGCCCCTGCCCGATGATGTAGAACCGGTCGCCGGTGTCGCCCTGCCGGATGACGTCCGCGCCGGCGCGCACGTGCATGTGGTCGAGCTCCTGCGCGAGGCGCTCGAGGGCCGTGACGCGGAGCGGCGTGAACATGGGGATCGCCCGGATGAGGCCCAGCTCCTCCTCGTGGACGATGCCCGACGCGTCCGCCCGCGCCAGGTACGGACGCAGGACGAGGACGGCCGCTGGCACGATCGAGGCCGCGACGACGAGGGCGCCGGTCGACCCGAGCAGCTGGATGAGGACCGGGGCGGCGAGCGTGCCCAGCGCGAGCGCCGCCATGTTCACGCCCTCGAGCACCCCGAAGATCCGGGCGAGCGTCGCGTCGGGCGCCACCCGCTGGAGCATCGTCCGGCCCGCGACGTCGAACACGCTCTTGCCGATGCCGCCGGCGAGGAAGCCCAGCAGCGCCACCACCAGCAGCGGCACGAGCCCCGATGCACCGATGCCCAGGCCCACCACGACCGCCGCGAGGATCATCGGCGCGAGCAGCCGGTGGCGGCCGACGAGGCTGATCGCGATCCCGGCCCCCAGGAGCCCGCCCGCCCCGAGCGCCCCGGAGATGAGCCCGACCCCCTGGTCGCCGGCGTCAAGGACGTCCAGCGCCAGCACGACCCCGAGGACGTCGAGGATCCCCACGAGCATCATCGACAGGCCCAGGACGAGGACGACCACGCGCAGGTTCGGCTCCGCGTGGATGACGCGCAGCCCCGCGAGGATCTCCTGCAGGACGGCGCCGCCTCCCCGGGGCGACGCGACGACGGCGACCTCGGCGGCGCGCACGGCGTCCACCGCGCCCGGGACGGGCAGTGCGGGGCCCGGGCCCTCCTCGTCGAGGGTGAGCTCCAGCCGCCGGCGGCGCACGACCGTGGCCGGGCGCATCCCGACGACGGCCAGGAACCCGACGACGAGGCCGACCCCCGCGACGAGCCACACGCCCGCCGTCCCGGCCTCGGCCAGGAGCACGCCGCCCGCCACGGAGCCCACGAGGACGCCCACGTTCTCGACGGTGCCGGTGGCGACGTTCGCGGCCGTGAGCTCGGACGGCGTCCGGGCGATCGTCGGCAGCACGGCCGCGTGCGCGGGCCGGACGAGCGTCAGCGCGAGGCCGGCGAGGATCGCGGCGCCGTACACCAGCAGCGCGTCCGCACCCGCGAGGAGGAGCGCCGCCCCCAGCAGCGTCGTCGCCGCGAACGCGGCGTGGGCCAGGGCGAGCATCCGGATCCGCGGGATGCGGTCGCCCAGGGTGGCGGCGATCGGCGCGAACACCACCGCCGGTGCCAGCTGGGCGAACGCGACGAGCCCCGATTCGGTCGCGCCACCACGGTTGTAGGCGTACACGAGGATCGCGATCCAGGAGGCGATCTCGCCCATCGAGAACAACAGGAGCGCGAGCTGGACGCGCAGGAGCGACGGGCTCCGGACGACCGTCGCGAAGACCGCCAGCGACTCGAACCGGTGCTCGGGGTGGGACGCGTCGGCCATGGGCTGCACCGAGGATGACATGCCGGGCAGCCGGGCGGACGCCGTTCTCGGCGCGCAGCCCGCCGTGCGCAACGCCGGACCGGGACGAGGGCCGGGGCCGGGTCAGGGCGTCGTCAGGCGGCGTCGCCGAGGTCCCGGTCCAACCGGCCGGGACGCAGGAACAGCCACGTCAGGCGTTTGCGGAGGCGGCGCGGATGGCCGGGCGGGTCGACCGTGCGCGGATACAGACGCTCGACCGCCGGACCGAGCAGGGCCTCGAAGCGCGTGCTCAGGGCGTGAGCGAGGGCCA
>JAICUV010000190.1 GCA_025935655.1 Chloroflexota bacterium
ATCGCGCTGCCTGCGGTCATGCCACCTCCGGATCGGCTGATGCCGGTGACGTCACATCCGTCGGCGCGCAACCTGACATGTTCCGTGAAACGGTGCCCACTGTGGTGTTACCCGACGGCCCATGTGGTGTTTCCCGGCCTGTACCGGCCCCCGTGTCCGGCCTATTGTCGCAAGCTGTCCCGGTCCATCTCGGGACGGGCGTGTTCGCGGATACGAGAACCTGGGGAGGGCGTATCTCCGCGCTGAAATCAACAGCCGCCGCTTCCGGCGGGAAGACGACGTCCCGTCGGCCGGCCAGGCCGGCGCCGTTCGAGGTCATCGACTCGAAGGTGCGCGTGCCGGGGCTTCCGGAGGGCACGGTGTCGCGGGTGGCGCTGGTGAACCGCCTGCGCACGACCACGAACGTCCCGGTCGTGCTCGTCGCAGCGCCGGCGGGCTACGGCAAGACCACGCTTCTTGCCCAGTGGGCAGGCCGTGACGAGCGGGGCGCCGCGTGGGTCACGATCGACGACCGGGACAACGACCCGCTCGTCCTGGTGCGCCACATCGCCGTGGCGCTGGGCGGCGTCAGGCCCGTGCCGCCCGTCCTGCACGAGGCGCTCGCGATGCCCGGCGCCTCGGTGTGGTCGCGCGCGCTCCCCCGGCTCGTCTCGGCGATCGAGGCCGATCCGAGCGCGTTCGTCCTCGTCCTCGACTGCGCCGACCGCCTACACGACCGCGAGGCGCTCGAGGCGGTCGACACGCTCGCGGGGCACATCCCCGCGGGCTCGATACTGGCGCTCGCGGGGCGCACGGTGCCGGCGCTTCCGATCGGCCGGATGCGCGCGAGTGGCCGCGTCCTCGAGCTCGAAGCCGATGCGCTCGCCCTCAGCCGGCGGGAGGCGACGCTCCTGCTCCGCGGTGCGGGAGTCGATCCCGGCGACGACGAGGTGCGGCATCTCGTCGAGCAGACCGAGGGATGGCCCGCCGGCCTGGCTCTCGCCGCCCGCTGTATGCAGCGCGCCGGCCGGCGCCCCGAGGAGCCGTTCGAGCTCGCCGGAGACGACCGCTACGTGGCGGACTACGTCCGGGCGGAGCACCTCACCGGCCTGGAGCCGGAGACCCTGAGCTTCCTGCGACGATCGTCCGTGCTCGACCGGATGTCCGGCCCGTTGTGCGATGCCGTCCTCCGGACGTCGGGATCGGGGAGGCGGCTGCGGGCGATCGACCGGTCGAGCCTCTTCGTCGTTCCCCTCGACGCGTCGGGGAAGTGGTACCGGTATCACCACATCTTCCGCGACGTCCTCCGGCGAGAGCTCGAGGACACGGAGGCGGAGCGGATCCCCGAGCTGAACGAGCGGGCGGCGGACTGGTTCGAGGCGCACGGCGACATGGAATCCGCGCTCGACCCTGCGGCCGCCGCCGGCGACGTCGCCCGAGTCGCCCGGATCCTGGCATCGATCGCGCTGGGGGTGATGAGCGGCGGGCGGGCCGGGTCGGTCGAGGATTGGCTGGACGGCTTCCCCGGTCGCGACGGCCTGGAGCGGTATCCGGGCGTTGCGTCCCTGGGGGCCTGGGTGCACGCGGTGGGTGGCAGATCGGAGGAGGCGCACAGGTGGCTGCGGGCGGCGGAGGCCGGCACGCCGGACACGGCGATGCCGGACGGCAGCTCCTCCGCGCGCCCGTGGACGGCGGTCGTGCGGGCCGCCCTGTGCAGCCACGGCGCGGAGCGCATGCTCGCCGACACGGAGTCGGCGCTCGCCGATCTCCCGACGGACAGCCCCTGGTATCCGATCGCGCTCCTCCTCCGTGGGGCGGCCCTGGCGCTGCTCGGAGAGATGGAGGAGGCGGACGTGGTGCTCGCCGACGCGGCCCGGGCGGCTGCGTGGGCCGGCGCCGCCGATGTCCGGATCATCGCGCTCGGCGAGCAGGCGATGCTCGCGGCGGCGTGCGGCGACCACGGCAGGGCGGAGGAGCTCGCGGAGGAGGGCCGTGGGCTCGTCTACGAGGAGCGGTTGGACACGTATGCAACGAGCGCCGCGGAGCTGGCGGCGTCTGCCCGGGCCGGCCTGCGCCGGTGCCTGTGGGACCGGGCTCGCGCCGACCTCGGCGCCGCAGAGCAGCTCACCGCCGACCTCGGCGACGCCCTGCCCTGGTTCGCCGTGCAGACGCGCATGGAGCTTGCCCGCGCGCACCTGACCCTGCGCGACGCCGAGGGGGCGGGGAGGCACCTCGACGAGGCGATGGAGATCCTCGGACGGCACGCGGGGCTGGGGCTTCTGGAAGGCCAGGCGCGCGCCCTGCGGGACGAGATCGCGGCCACGCGTGAGGTGGGCGACTTCACCGGGTCGGGGCTGACCGCGGCCGAGCTGCGGCTGCTGCCGTTGCTCGCGACCCATCTGTCCTTCCGCGAGATCGGCGAGCGCCTGTTCGTCTCTCGCAACACGATCAAGACGCAGGCGATCTCGGTCTACCGCAAGCTGGGGGTGTCCAACCGGAGCGCCGCCATCGAGCGTGCCGCCGAGATCGGCCTCGTCGATGTTTCAGCCCCCTCCGCCGCCGGCGGGCTCGCCGCGGCCACCGCCTGAGGGCGACGGGTTCCGCGCTTCATCCGCAACGGGCGATGCGCCGCGAGCCGTCCGGGCTTGCAATCGAGGGACCGCTGTGACCGACTACACGGACACGCTTCGGAGGCTTTCGATCCGCGACGACGCCTATGTCGAGGCGTTGCTCGCCGACGACCGGTCGAACCTGGAGGCCTCCGGGTTCGACCGTAAGACGCATGCCCTGGTGCAGCTGGGCGCGCTGGTCGCGATCGACCCCGCGACCCCCTCGTACATGCGCCTGATCGACGTCGCGCTCGAATGCAACGCGAGCCCGGACGAGATCGTCGGGACCCTCATCGCGGCGATGCCCGCCGTGGGCGCCGCGCGCGTGGTCTCCGCCGCCCCCAAGCTCGCCCTCGCACTCGGCTACGACGTCGCCACGGCGCTCGAGGAGCTCGACGACGGACGCCGGCGCCCATGAGCGAAAGGGTCAGCCCATCGTCCTGACGGTCGCCATCGTCCTCGCGCTGGTGCTGCCGCACCCGGCGAATCTGGTCGTGCTCGCGCTCGGCGCCGCCGGAGAGGTGGGAGAAATCGTCTGGGGGCGCCGGCTCGCCCGCCGCTGGCGCCCGAAGACCGGCGTCGAGACGCTGCTCGGGCAGACGGCGGACGTTGTCGTGGAGTGCCGGCCCCGGGGGCAGGTGCGCATCCACGGGGAGCTGTGGGAGGCGGAGTGCCCGGCCGGCGCCGAGGTGGGCGAGACGGTGCGGGTCGTCGGCCGGGAGGACCTCACCCTGACGGTGGCACCGGGATGAGGAGCTCCGCCATCCCTCCGGCCCGGACGCTCGAGCTCGCCGTCGAGCACACGAGCCTCGCCTCGAGTCTCATCTGCCGTGGGGCGCTCGACGCACGTGGCGCCCCGCGCCTGCGCGGGGCGGTCGACGGAGCGCTGGGACGCCCGAGCGTGCTCGTCTACCTCGACCTCGAGGATGTCACATCGGTCGACGCGGCCGGGGCGCGGGTCGTTGCGGCGACGATCCGGCGGTGCACGTCCGAGCGCGTCCATCTGGAGCTGTGGCCGGGGGCGGCGGTCGAGCGGATGCTGGTCGGGCTGGGCGTGCCCCTGCCGCGGCGCGCGTACCCGTCGCGGCCCTGCGCGCTCGCGGCCGGCCCCGGCGTGCCGTCCGCGGCGCGGGATTCGCACCGTCATCCCGTTTGGGCGATACCGCCCGCCGCGCCGCGGGCGAGCATGGGCCCATGAAATCGACGAATCCCGATCGTGTCGATGCCGCCAGCCTCGGCGTGAAGTTCTGGCTGGCGCTGCTCGCCATCGCCATCGCCTGTGGTTTCGGAGCCGTGCTCGTATTCGTGCTCTTCGGGTTCGTGTGGGCCGCGTGGGGGCTGGTCGGCGCTGTGATCGTGTTCGTCGCTCTGGCGGCAGGGGCGAGCTGGGTCACCGACCGCAGGGCACGGCGGCGTTGGTCATCGTCGACGGAGGTGAGATGAGCATGTCCCTTGGATACGAAACGGACGCGAAGACGGGTGAGCGCGCCTCCATCTCGAGCGCGGGCCAGGCCGTGGGCGCCGGCTGGCGGCTGTTCGCGGCGCTCATGCTCGGCTGTGCCGCCGCGCTCAACATCATCGACGGCATCGTCGCGTTGTCGAAGTCGAGCTTCTTCGTGGGGGACGCGGAGTACGTCTTCAGCGACCTGCGCACGTGGGGCTGGATCGTGCTCGCGTTCGGCATCGTCCAGGCCTTCGCGGCGCTCGCGCTGGTGAACCGCAATCAGCCGGCCCGGTGGTTCGCCATCGCGGTCGCCGCCGTGAACGCGGTCGTCCAGCTGACGTGGATCCAGGCGTATCCGTTGTGGTCGCTGACGGTGTTCGCCCTGGACATCCTCGTCATCTACGGGCTTGCCGTCTACGGCGGGCGGCACGACCCGGACCGCGTCTAACCGGCGAGGGGTCGTGGCTCCCGGGGAGGGTGCCGGGGGCCACGACACCGACGGCCGGCCGGGTCCGGAAGAGGAAGCCGCATCCGCGCCGCGGCTCGCGCTCGTGTGCGGGCTGCTCTTTGCCGTGATCGCCCTCATGATCCTGTTGCCGCGCTCGCGCGGCGCGAGCTCGCTCCTGACGGCGTTCATCGGCGGCGCGCTCGTCGTCGCGGTGACCGCCGCCCGGGTACCCCGGCGATGGGTGATCCGCATCTCGTGTGTGGTCGCGCTGGTCGCGACCGTCTCGGTCGTGGGGATCTGGGCGGCCGGCGACAACGGCACGACCGCCTCGCTCGGCATGACGACCCTGCTCGTCGTCGCCGTCCCGGCGGGCATCGTCTCCGCGCTGCGGGACGCCCGCACGGTCAGCGTCCAGGCCGTCTTCGGCGCGATCGCGATCTACCTGGTCGTCGGGCTCGGCTTCGCGCTGGCCATGAACTTCGACGCGCGCGTGACCAGCGACGCCTACTTCGCCCAGGTCAGGGACGCAAGCCTGTCCCAGTACGTGTACTACAGCTATGTGACGCTGGCGACGCTCGGGTACGGCGACCTGACGCCGGCGACCGCTGTCGGGCGGCTGCTCGCGGTCATCGAGACGATCGCCGGGAGCCTCTATCTGGTGACCGCGCTGAGCCTCGTGGTGTCGCGGATCGGCACCGAGCGATCGCCACGGCCATCCGGGTGACCCAAACCGGACGGGTCATCCCCGCCGGGTGATGCGGGCCGGTGGCGGCCCTGCGACGGTGGCGGCAAGTGGGTGCAGAAGGGGGTGCGCGTGATTCCGAAGTCGACACTCATGTCGCTGACCTGGCGCGAGCCCGGCGTCGGCGGGCAGGGGCCGTTCTCGCCGCTGCCGCAGGACACCGACTACTGGCTGCGCCACTGCGAGGGATTCCGGGTGGAATCGAGCCGCCGCAGGCTCGGGGTGGTCGAGTGCGTGCCGGCCGCGGACGCGCTCGACGGCGCGGAGGTCGTCGCCGTCGGCACGCGCGGCCTCCGGTCGCGGACGATGATGGTCGCGCTCGACGACGTCGTCGAGGTGCGGCCGTCCGAGTGCCGCCTGATCGTGCTGGACCGTCGCTGATCCGCCGTACGAGGACGGGTTGGGGGGCGCGCCGGATCAGCCGTCGCGCGACCGTCCCGACGCCGACGGCGGCGATGACGGTCCGACGATTACCGCGTGGTGGGGTCGTTCACCCTCCCCGCATGATGCTCCAGTGTCTCACGGCGGGTTTCGTAGTCCGACGGTGATTGGGATGGGAGGGGCCTCAGAGGCGGTTGCCGCCGAACGGCGGCTGGACAACCGCGAGACGTCGTGGGTGGACTTCGACGCCCGCGTGCTCGGTCTGGCCGCCGACGCGCGGCTGCCGATCCTCGACCGCGTCAGGCTGTGCGGGATCGTCTCGTCCAACCTCGACGAGTTCTTCGCCGTCCGGGTCGCCCGCCTGGTCGCCGAGCGGCAGGCTGGCTCCGACCTACGCGGGCCCGACGGCTCGACGAGCGCCGACGCCCTCGCGGCGGTCCGGGGACGCGTCCTGCGACTCCAGGCCGATCAGGCCCGCCTGTGGCTGGGCACGCTCGGCCCGCAGCTGCGTGGCGGCGTCGTGGACGTCGACGGCGTCGAGCGCTGGAGCGTCGCGGAGCGGCGTGCCGCGCGCGGGCGCTTCCGACGCGACGTGCTCCCGGAGCTGGAGCCGGTCGAGCTGCGCCCCGGGCAGGCGATCCCGGCGCCCGCGGCGTTCGCGCTCGGGATCCTGGCCGAGGCCGGCGCGCGCGGGGACGACGCCCGCCTGACGTATCTCGCGCTCCCCGATTCCCTGCCGCGGTTCGTGTACCTCGGCGGCCGGCCCCGGCGTGCAATCCGCATCGAGGACCTCGTCGTGCGGTGCCTGGCGGACGTCCTCGGCGCGGCACCGGCGGGGCACGCCGTGTTCCGCGTCACGCGCGACGCGATCGTCCCCTCCGACCTCGACCCCTCCCGGCCGCGCGCCGCGCTCGACCTCGAGGCGATGCGCCGGTGGGTCAACCCCGTCGTCCGGCTGGAGACAGAGTCGGGCGCGCCGGCGGGGCTCGTCGACCGCCTCGTGCGGGCGTTCCAGATCCGCCGCGACC
>JAICUV010000399.1 GCA_025935655.1 Chloroflexota bacterium
CGAGGATGAGGAACACGTCCGTGCCCGCCTCGCCCTGGCGGACGAGTTTCGAGCCCTCGGCGATCGTGCGGATCTCGGGCTTCGCACCGCCGTGCATGATCGCGCCCGACAGCGAACGCTCGAGCGCCGACTCCACGGCGGCGACGACCGCCGGCGAGTCCTGCTCGCCCCACGGCGTCCGGTCGCCGAACGAGTGGTTGAACCACTTGCCGAAGTCGATGGTCGCGGACTTCTCCACGAGCGTGCCCGTGTCGTCGTAGATCCAGTGGCGCGGGAACGGGCTCGCGCCGACGACCTCGTGGCTGGACGTGCCGTCGGCGTTGATCGTGAGACCCAGCGTGGTCCACGCGATCGACGGCCAGAACTGCACGAACGGCTTGTGCGGGATCGGCCGCGGGGTGGGAAGGCCCATCCGGCCACCGATCGTCTGGACGAACCGGGCCGACGTGGGACCGATCTCGGGCTCCTGCTGGATGTCGGGCAGGTGGACCGCGGGGAACCGCATCGCGGCGGGCCCGACGCGAACCGTCGTCGCGCCGATGTGGCCCTTGCCCAGGTGGCCCGCGCGCACGATCCGCCCGTCCTCGACCTCGATGAACGCCCGCAGCTCGTTCGCCTCGCGGAACCGGTCGCCCACGCGGAGGGCCTCGAGGCTCTCGATCCTGTCCGGTGGCACCTCGTCGTAGTGGGTGATGCCCATCCCGAACGGGACCTTCGACGGGCCGGTGATGGCCTCCGACGGGATCCACGAGATCGCGGTGACGGATGACTCGAAGCGCTGGGTGGCCAAGGAACGATCCTCCTGCGTGCCGGGACGGACACGCCGCGGAGCGTACTCGCTCACCGGCTGCCGCGGAGCGACCGCGCATCCGGGGCCGAAATCCGGTCGTGGCACCCGGCCGTAGAATCCCGGCGAGGACACGATGCGCGTCATCCTGGTCATCGCCAACGAGACACTCGCCAGCCCCAGCCTGGCGGACGCGGTCGCCCGGCGCCTCGCCCACGGACCAGCCGAGTTCCTCGTCGTCGTGCCGGCCACGCCGGTCGAGCACCGCCTGACATGGGACGAGGAGGAGTCGATCGCCGCGGCGCAGGAGCGGCTCGACGCGCTGCTCGCGCGTCTCCGGGAGCTCGGGGCGACCGCGTCGGGCGAGGTCGGCAACCGCGACCCCGTGACTGCCGCCCAGGACGCCATCCGGGCACGCCGAGTCGACGAGGTGCTGCTCTCGACGCTCCCCACCGCACGCTCGCGGTGGCTGCGCCAGGACGTGCCCGCCAGGCTCCGGTCGGCGCTCGAGGTGCCGCTCGACGTGATCACGCCCGGTGACGGCTGATCGCTGCCGATGACGGCTGATCGCTGCCGGGACGGGCGCCCTGCCGTCGCCCGCGTCAGTCGACGTCGGCCGCGCAGGCGGGTGCCGGCGAGACGTTGTGGTTGCGGCGGAACACGTTGTCCGGATCCCACGCCCGCTTGAGCTCCGCGAGCCGGGCGACCTTCGCGTCGCCGTAGAGGAGGCGTGTCTCCTCCGGGCCGGTGTCCGCGTTCTCGTTCGCATAGCGGCCGAGGGTCGTGTCGGGCTCGACGACATCCATCGCGCGGCGCACCCAGTCGCGGCTGGCCGCATCGAGCGCCGGGTCGTCCCAGGTGGCGTCGGCGCTCAGGTCGAAGGCGGCCGAACGGCCG
>JAICUV010000376.1 GCA_025935655.1 Chloroflexota bacterium
CACGGTCGCGAGAAGGGACGCATAGAACAGCGCCCCCGGGATCGTGAACGGCGAGGAGCGCTGCCACTCGCTCACCGTCTCGCGAATGACCGGGTCCATCCCGATGTTCGCGGCATACGTCCACACCACGACGCCGAACGGGTTCACGAGCGTCGCCGCCGTCCCCGCCACCAGCACCACCAGCGACCGCTGCCACGGCCTCCCGCGGACGACGTCCTCCAGCCAGACGAACCCGAGCACCAGCGGCGCGAGCACGAAGCTCCCGTGGACGTTCGCCCACAGGACGACGAGAACCACCGCGATGACATCCAGGTACCGCCGCCACCAGCGGACCGACGCGATCCACAGGAGTGCGCAGAAGATGACGATCGCGAACAGCTGCGGCCGGAGCGCGAGCGCGGGTGCGGCGAGCAGGAACGCGACGAGCGCCAGGATCGCGGCGATCCGCACCGGCGCGCCGCGCTGGATCATCGCCGCGAGGAGGAGCGCCAGCGCGAGCACGACCAGCCCGGCGCGCACGACGAACAGGAGCTCCCAGCCGCCGATGCCGTGGAGCACGGACAGCAGGACCTGCGCCAGCCACTGCTGGTCCAGCCACGGCTTGCCCTCGATCGTGAACGTCCACGTGTCCACGCCGGGCAGCGCGCCTGAGGCCAGGATCTCGTCGCCCGCCCGCACCTGGTACGCGAGGTCCACCGCCGGCATCGCGACGAGCAGCGAGAGCAGGGCCGGCAGCGCCAGGGCGAGGACGACCCACAGCCGGTCGAAGGAGAGCCGCATCGCAGCGATGCTACGCGGCGCGAGGCCGCGGGAAAGCGCCCGATGGTACGGGCGCCGCGATCAGCCGACGGCCGAGGCGACCTCGCGGGGCCGGATGGCGCGCGCGCCCTGGTCGTACAGGTCCTCGACCGCCTTGACCATCAGCTGGACGCAGAACCGGTCGTGGACCAGGTCGTGGCCGGCGCGGCCGAGCGTGTCGGCGAGCTGGTGGTCCCGGAGCAGGCGGACGATGGCGGCGGCGAGCGCCGGCGGGTCGTGGGGCGGGACGAGGAGGCCGGTCACGCCGTCGGTGATCATCTCGGGGATCCCGCCCACCTTGGACGCCACCACGGGGCGCGACAGCGCCATCGCCTCGAGGATCGTCAGGCCCTGCGCCTCGCGGTAGGACGGGAGCACCGCGACGTCGAACGCGGCGGTGACCGCCGGGATGTCGTCGCGACGGCCCGTGAACACGACCCGGTGGAGGATCTTCATCTCCCGCGCAATCTCGTGGAGCGCGTCGAGGCGGCTCCCCTCCCCGACGACGATCAGGTACGCGTCGGGACACGAGCGCAGCACGTGCGGCCACGCCTCGAGCAGCGTCGGGTGGCCCTTCTCGAGCTCCAGCCGACCCACGACCCCCACGATGGGGGAGCCGGGCTCCATGCCAAACTCGTCGCGCAACGTGCAGCACGGCTCCTGGTGGTCGTACCGGTCCAGGTCCACGCCGTTGTAGATGAGCGACCGCGGCGCAGCCGTCCGCCCCTCCTCGACGACCTTCCGGTCGATCGAGTTGGAGACGACGATGAGGTGGTCGATGGACGAGGTGAGGCGGCGCAGCTGGTCCTGGTCCTCGTCGGAGCGGATGCGCGAGCTGTGCACGGTGGAGATGACCCACGGCCGGCGATGGCCCGCCTCGCCCAGCGCGATCGCCGCCTTGGTGCCCACGATCTCGGCGCGGAACATGTGGTTGTGGACGACGTCCGCACGCACGTCGGCGAGGTGGGCGGCGAGCGTCGCGGTGGCGATGACATCGTCGTGCTCGTCGATCACGGTGACATCGATGCCGGCCCGCTCGAGCTTGCGCACGGCGGAGCCGGGCGAGAGCGAGACCACGGACACGTCGTAGCGCGACGCGTCCATCCGGGTCACGAGGTTGTAGACGTGCTCCTGCGCGCCGCCGTTCGTCCCGGTGGCCATCACCTGGACGACGCGGATTCGCTCACGCCCCCGTGCGGCGCGTCGCCGCACGGGCGAGAGACATGGATCCCAGGCCGGCTCGCTCATCGCCCTTCCGTTCGTCGGACGAGCAGGCGCTGGATTGGATGGTCCACCGCCCCCCACTCGTACTTGTACGGCTCGTCGCCGCGCAGGAAGTCCAGCGTCCGGATCCCGCGCTCCAGCGCGCGGCGGACGTAGCGCTCCACCATCAGCACGCCGGGCGACAGCTCGCGCGCGTCCGGGTCCACGCCGGCGTTGTAGTACAGGACCGCGTCCGGCGTCTCGAACGAGATCCCCGCGGCGATGCGCGTCCCACCGACCG
>JAICUV010000130.1 GCA_025935655.1 Chloroflexota bacterium
AGGCGCTTGATGACGGGGCTGGCGAACAGGGCCGAGAGGGACGCGCGCATCGGCGGCGATGGTGCCACCCCGGCCACCCTCGCCGCAAGCCGCGAGCGCACGTTCGTGTCGGGGACCGGTCCCGGGGCGCCGGACGCTCGATCGCGATGACCGGGACCGCCGTCATCGGCGTCGCCTACAACGCGTGCAACACGCTCAACTGCACCGTCGACAGCACCCACGGCTCCAGCATCCGCTGGACCGAGTCACGCGACTCGGGCGCCCACTGGACGTCGTCCAGGACGATCGCCTCGTATGCCGCCGGCGCCAGCCGGCGCAACAACGAGTGGCCGTCGGCCATCTGGGCGGGCGGCTCGAAGCGCATCGTCAGCTGGAACTCGTTCGGGAACAGCTCCGCGTATCCGGAGCGGATCCTCGTCCGCGTGGGCAGCGGCACCCCGTAGCCGATCGCGAGGTTGGCCCCCGGCCTCGCGCCGGGGGCCATCGTTCGAGCCGATGCACGTCCCTGCAGCCAGCGACGCCGCCACGGCGATGGCACGATGGCCCGATGACGCACGCCCGAGGGACCGGCCGGTCCCGGCTGCCCGTCCTCGAGGGGATCCTGCCGTTCGACACGGCGACCGCGGCAACGGACCTCATCGCCGGCGCGACCCTCGCGGCGCTGGCGATCCCGGAGGTCATGGGCTACACGAAGATCGCGGGCACCCCCGTGATCACGGGCCTGTACACGATCCTCCTGCCGATCGTGCTGTTCGCGATCCTCGGGTCGTCGCGCCACCTGGTGGTCGGCGCGGACTCGGCCACCGCAGCCATCCTCGCCACGGGCCTCGTCGCGATGGGTGCGGCGACCGGGTCCGCCGAGTACGTGGGGCTCGCATCGCTCGCCGCCCTCATGTGCGCGGCCCTGCTCGTGGTCGCGCGGCTGTTCGGCCTCGGGTTCATCGCGAACTTCCTGTCCCGGAGCGTCCTCATCGGCTTCCTCACCGGCGTCGGGATCCAGGTCGCCCTGGGCCAGGTCGGCGGGATGCTGGGGATCACCGAGCCAAGCGGCGGGACACTGGTCAGGTTCGTGGAGACGCTCCGGCTGATCCCGGCCCAGACGGTGGCACCGTCGCTGATCGTGTCCGCCGCCGTCCTGGTGACCATCCTGGGGCTGGACCGGATCAACCGGAAGGTCCCGGGCGCCCTGGTCGCGGTCGTGCTCGCGATCGGCGCGAGCTACCTCCTGGACCTCGAGGCGCACGGGGTCACCGTCCTCGGGAACGTCCCGGGCGGCCTGCCGGCGCTGGGGCTCCCCGCCGCCGTGATGACCGTGGACAACGTCACCGCGCTGCTGCCGACCGTCATCTCGCTGGTCGTCGTGATCCTGGCCCAGAGCGCCGCCACGTCGCGTGCCTACGCGATGAAGTACGGCGACAGCTTCGACGAGAACGTCGACCTCGTCGGCCTGGGCGCGGCGAACCTCGGGGCCGCGTTCTCGGGCACCTTCGTCGTCAACGGCAGCCCGACCAAGACCGAGATGGTGGACAGCGCCGGCGGCCGGACCCAGGTCGCCCAGCTGGGTGCCGCGGCGATCGTGGTCGCGGTCCTGCTGTTCCTCACGGGGCCGCTCGCGTACATGCCCGACGCGGTCCTCGCCTCGGTCGTGTTCCTCATCGGCCTGCGGCTGATCGACCACCGCGGCATGGCGGACATCTATCGCCTGCGCAAGGGCGAGTTCGTCGTCGCCGCGATCACGGCGGCGGTCGTGGTCATCGTCGGGGTCGAGCAGGGCATCGTGCTCGCCATGGCGCTGTCCATCGTCGAGCACATCCGCCACAGCTACCGTCCATACGACACGCTGCTCGTGGACTCGGGCGACCACGGCCTGACGACAGTCGCGATCGACGAGGGCGGGCAGCTGGCGCCGGGGCTCGTCGTCTACCGCTTCGGCTCGGGCCTGTACTACGCGAACGCCAGCCGCTTCACCGAGGAGGTGATGGGCATCGTCGAGCGGGCCGATCCGCCGCTGCGCTGGTTCGTCCTGCTCGGGTCCGCCATCGCCGACGTGGACTACTCCGGCTCGGACACGCTGCGCCAGGTCCTCGAGGAGCTGGCCAAGCGGGGCGTCAGGCTCGTCCTCGCGGACCTCAGCCCGGGGGTCAGGACGCAGCTCGACGCCTACGGGCTCATCGCGAAGATCGGCCCGGCCAACGTGTTCGGCCCGGTCCGCGAGGTGCTCGCCGCCTACGCGGCGGCGTCCGCCTGACCGGCGTCAGTCCCCCGCCGGCTCCACGAGCTCCAGCCGGATCCGCTTGTTGATCCGCCCCTTGGACTCGTACCCCGTGACCCGGATGCCCCCGACCTCGCGGGTGTTCGCGACGTGGGTGCCCCCGTCCGCCTGGAGGTCGAGGCCCACGATCTCGATGGTGCGGATCTGCTCGATCCCGGGCGGCAGCAGGTTGACCTTCGTCCGGATGAGGTCGGGGATCGCGAACGCCTCGTCGCGCGGCAGCACGTTGACCCGGACGTCACGCGCGGCCCGGAGCTCCTCGTTGACGGTGGCCTCGATCGAGTCGACGAGGTCGCCCGACATCGTCTCGAACTCGAAGTCCATGCGCCCCGCCCCGGGCTCCATGTTGCCGCCGGTGACCAGCGCGCCGTGATCGCGCCACACGACCCCGCACAGGGCATGGAGGGCCGTGTGCGTGCGCATGAGGGCATAGCGGCGCGCCCAGTCGAGCTCGACCGCCACGCGGTCGCCCGGCCGGGGAAGCTCGCCGTCGTCGGGCGGCTCCAGCTCGTGGACCAGCTCGCCGCCCACGCGACGGGCGGCCCGGACGGTCCAGCTGCGACCATCGGCCGTGCGCAGGATCGCACCCCGGTCCGACGGCTGGCCGCCGCCGCCCGGGTAGAACGTCGTCGCGTCGAGGACCACGAGCGGCGCCCCCTCCCCCGCCGCGACCTCGAGGACCCGCGCGTCGAGCGCGCGCTCGTACGCGTCGCGGTAGCAGCGCTCATCGACGCGGGTCATGCGCCGGCCTGCGTCAGCCGCCGGCCGTGAGCTTGCCGGTCATGTTCGGGTGGACGTCGCACACGAAGGTGTAGTCGCCGGCCGCCAGGGCGGGGACCTGGTAGTCGACCTCCTTGGGGCCCGTCACGATGTCGCCCTTGAAGGCACTCGCGCCGCTCGCGTCCTTGATGTCGATGTTGTGCGGCACCGCTTCCTTGTTGTTGAAGTGGATCGTGAACGGCGCACCGGCCGGGGCGCTGACCTCGGTCTGCTCGAACGCGATGTTGAGCGCGGAGACCTGGACGACCGTGCCACCGGCGCCGCCGGACGGGGCGGCCGACGCACCGGCGCTCGGGGCGGCGGACGCGCCGGTGCTGGGGGCGGCGGACGCGGAGCCGCCCGGCGCGGGGGAGGCAGCGCTCGACGCTGCCGCGGACGGCGACGCGGTCGGCGGCGCATAGGTCCAGCCGGGGGCGGTCGAGGCGGAGCAGGCGGCCGCGGCCAGGGCGACGGCGGCGAGCACGAGGGCGAACAGCGGGCGACGCATGGGGACCTCAGGTTGGGCAGCGTGAAACGCTCGCGATCCTACCGAAAGCCGGCGGGTCGTGCGCTGAACGGCCATGTCAGGCTGGTCTCCGGGCGTTGCCCTCGAGCCCGAGGCGGATCGCGACCGCGGCCGCCTCCACGCGGCCGGAGACGCCCAGCTTGGCCAGGATGTTGCCGACGTGGACCCCGACGGTCTTCTGGCTGATGAACAGCCGGTCGCCGATCTCCCGGTTCGTCCGGCCCTGGGAGATCAGCGCGAGGACCTCAAGCTCGCGCTTCGAGAGGCCGAAGCTGTCGCCCCCGGGTCCTCCGGCGCCGCGGCCCTGCGCACCCGCGGGCTGTGCCTCGGCGATCGGCGGCGACGCGGCGGGCGGGAGCCGGGTGGCACTGGGCGGGGCAGGCTCGTCGAGGAGCTCGTCCACCTCGGGCGGGAGCTGGATGAGCGCCCGTCCGGCGAGCTCGCGGAGCTCCCGGAGCATCGGGCGGGCATGGAGCTGGAGCGCGATGGCCACCGCCTCCGACAGGGGCTCTCGGGCATCGGCGCGCACGAGACGGGCATCCAGCCGCGAGCCGTCCCTGCCGGCGACCGCGCCGCTCATGGTCGCCTCCGCCTGGTGCCAGCGCGCCATCGCCACGTTGTAGGGCTGCCCGATCTCCTGCCACTGCTGGGCGACGGCGGCCCACTGTGCCGGGTCCTCGCGGCCCGTCAGCCGGGCATGGAACGCGCGGGCCGTGGCGAGCCTGGCCTCCGCGTCGTCGCTCCGGTCCGGGTCCTCGGCGAGGGCCCGCGCGACGGCGGTCTCCGCCTCGGCGAGGATCCGGCCGGCGCGCTCGCGCGACGCGGCCACGTCACCGATCCGGCGCTTCTCGAGGGCTTCGGCCACGATCGCCGCCTCCACCTCCATCGACGTGGCGGCCATGCGCGCGATGGCCACCCAGTCCTCGGTCCCCTTGAGCCGGGACCAGCCCCGCTCCGCGGCCCGGCGGGCGTCCACGAGGTCCCGGCTCCACATGGCGATCGCCGCCGTCGCCTGGTAGGCGGGCACGGCCAGCTGCTCGTCGCCGCCGGTCTCCAGCTCCACGAGCACCCGGCCGAGGAGCCGGGTCGCCTCCTCGCCCGCCTCGGCCTCGATCTCGAGCGTCGCGAGGTTGACGAGCGCGTTCACGGACGCGCTGCCCGATGGGCTCCAGTCGATGGCCCGCAGGAGCAGCTCCCGGCACTCCGCCCAGCGCCCCACCTCCAGCAGCACACCCGCCGCGTTGCCGCCGAGCAGGTTGCCGTACACCGCGCCGAGGTCGACATCGCGTGCCGCGGCGATCCCGCGATACGCCTCGTCGATGGCCTCGCCCGGCCGCCCCAGCAGCTCCAGGACGTGGGTCAGGTTGGCGCTCGCGCGCATCGCCTCGTCGATGAGCCCGTGGGCCTCCGCGCGCGCGAGGGCCTCGCGGAGGAGGTCGACCGCGGTCTCGGGCGCGTCGCCGTAGCTGTTCGCCACGGCGAGGGTCGTCAGCGCGTGGACCGCCTCGGGCTCGGCCGCCTCGCCGACGGCGGCCGCGACGTCGATGGCCTCGCGGGCGATCCGCTCCGCGTCGCGGAACGCGGCGGCGAGCATCCGCTCCTGGGCGAGCAGGGCGAGGATCCGCGCCCGCTCGACCGACGGCCCGGGAGGCACCACGTCCGCGGCCTTGCGCAGGGCGGCGGTGGCCCCCTGGGCATCACCGGCGGCGAGCAGGTAGCGGCCGAGCCTCGCCTCGATGACCGCGTGCTGGAGCCGGTCCTTGCGCTCCCCGAGCGCCGAGAGCGCGCTCTCGGCGTAGACCGCCGCCCGGGCGGGCCGTCCGGCGGCCGCGGCGGCCTCCGCGGCCAGCTGGGCGATCGCAGCCAGGCTGGCGCGCTCACCGGACCCGCGCGCGGCGTCCGCGACGAAACCGCCCCCGTCTGCGCTCGTGCCATCGCCCGCGGGCGCCGCGCCGGCCGGCAGCTCGAGCCCGATCTCCAGCGCGTGCAGCGCGTCGAGTGGCGCCTGGAGCGACAGCGCGATCCGCCCGGCCTCGAATGCCGCGGCGCGGGCCTCGGCCGGGCGGTTGGCCGTCCGCCAGTGGTGCGACGCGACGACGGGCACGTCCTCGAACGCGTGGGCGAGCGCCGCCCGATACCGCGGTCGCTGGGTGGGCAGGAGGTCGGTGACCACGGCCCGTGCCACGAGCTCGTGCCGCACCCGGAGCCGCTCGTCCGCCTCCTGGATCACGAACCCGTGCTCGAGCGCCTCCGCGAGCCCCGCCGCGAGATCCGCGTCCAGCCCGTCGGCGCCGCGGCGGGGCAGGCTCGTCGATCGAGGGGCGGCGCGGCCGCCGGTGTTCCCGTTCGTCGCCGCGAGCTCGATCTCGAAGGCGGCGGCGGTGCGGGCGAGGCGGTCGCGGTCCATGGGTCGCTGCGACGGCGCCAGCAGGCGGAGCACGCGGCGGCACTCCGGGGAGCGGCGCGCGAGCCGCGCGATGATGAGGTCGCCCAGCGTGCCGGTGATGCTCACGTGGCGCAGCTCGCGCCGGGCGGCGATCAGCTCCTCGACCACGAGCGGTGAGCCCGCGGACCGCTCCGCCACGAGGACGACGACGGACGCCGACGGGCGCTCGCCCTCGATGCCCTCGATGAGCGCCGCGATCTCGCGCCGCGTGAGCGCGGCGAGGTCGACGCGCACGGGCGGCCGCAGCCCCGCCTCGATCACCGCGAGGTTCTCGCGCAGCGGGTGCTCGCGCGTGAGCCGGTCCGGCTGCCAGGTCAGGATGAGCGACAGCCGTTCCTCGCGCGCGGTCCGGGAGACGAACGTGGCGAACGCGCGGGTCGCGGAATCGGCGACCTGGAGGTCCTCGAGCGCGAGGACGATCGGCCGCTCCGCGGCGACCCTCCCGAGCCAGCGCAGGAGCGCCTCGAGCGCGCGGGGCTGCCGGCGTTCCGGGTCCTCGAGCTCGCTGCGGGGCGGGTCTGGGAGCCCGGCCGCGAGCGCCGCCATCCGGGGCAGGCCCACGAGCAGCGGTCGGGCGTCCCTCCGGAGGAGCGTGAGCAGCTCGTCGTCGGGGCGCGTCGCGAGGAGCGGCGCGATCGCCTCCAGGACCGAGGCCCATGGCGGGTCCACCGGCCCGTACGCGCGACCCCGGAGGATCAGCGGCGGCTCCGGCGTGCCCGCGGTGCGCTCGAGGACCTGGTCCAGGAAGCGGCTTGCGCCCATGCCCGCGCTGCCGGCGATGAGGACGGTGGTCGAGGCGCCGCGGGCGGCGCCTGCGATGGCAGCCTCCACCCGCGCGAGGTCGCCCTCGCGCCCGATGAAGCGGCGACTGACCACTCGTCCCGGCATCGCCGCATTGTAGGGACGAGGAGAGGGCTCCCTTCGGGCCCGCCCGCAGCGGGCCGCGTGGCGGGTACCCTCCCGGGGTGCAGGAGCGCCGCCCGCCCCATCCCAGGAACGACCTGAACGAGCTGTCCGGAGAGGAGTGGCTCTACTTCACGAAGTCGGTCTGGACGACGGCGTACCCGTCGGAGCTCGGCCACGCTCGACGGCGCGTCCACGGGGCGAACAAGCCGCCACGGCTGATGGCCCGGCTGATCGAGTTCTTCACCCGGAGCGGCGAGCTCGTCCTGGACCCCTTCGCCGGGGTCGGCGGGACGCTCCTCGGGGCGGCGATCTCCCGGGGTCCCCGCCGCGCCATCGGGCTTGAGCTGGATCCGCGCTGGGTCGCGGTGTTCCACGAGACCGTCGCCGCGCTCCAGGCGGAGCGGGACGGCGCGGGCCCGCTCCTCGCGGATCTCGGACCCAACGACCCGGGCGGCGTCCGCTCGTTCCACCCGGCCGGTCTCGAGATGCGCCTCGGCGACGCCCGGGAGCTCCTGCGGGCCATTCCCGACGCCTCCGTGGACCTCGTGGCCACCGATCCGCCGTACAACGTCCAGCTGCCGATGACGATGGCGGGTGGCAGGCTCGCCGAGGCACACGCCAATCGACGGACCGGCTACGCGATGGTCAGCGACCTCGGGGCGGACCTCGCCAACCTCCCGGACTACCCGGCGTTCCTCGACGCGATGGGCGGCATCTTCGACGAGGTCAACCGCGTGCTCCGCCCCGGGCGCTATGCGGTGCTCATCGTCCGCGACGCCTACCAGGACGGACGCTACCTGTTCACGGCCGCCGACCTGGCCGCCCGCGCCGACGCGGCCGGCCTCGTGCCCAAGGGCGACATCGCCTGGTACCAGGCGGGCACCCGGCTCCGGCCGTACGGCTATCCGCGGACGTTCGTGCCCAACATCGCGCACCAGCACATCGTGGTGCTGCGCAGGCCTCCCGAGGCCCGGCCCCGGAGGTCGAGACCCGCCGCGGCGGGCGCCTAGGCCTCGCCGAGCTGGCGCCGCTGCTCCGTGTAGGCGCGGAGGACGTCCTCGAACCCGCCCACGACGGGGCCGTCGTCGCCCGAGGTCCAGGTGCTCCCGGCCTGCGTGGACGGGTCGATGACCGTGTCCCCGAGCGTCATCTTGTGCAGCCAGCCCTGGCTGCCGTCCGGGCACAGGACTCGCCAGTAGGTGCCGCGCTTCTCGAGCATGACCACCTCGTCGCCCTCGTCGAGGACGCCGATCTCGACCCCGCGGATCTCGTCGGGCGTGTCGAGCAGGCTCACCAGCCGGTAGCGGATGAGCCGGCGCTCCATCCCGTCGACGGCGTCGTTGCCATCCCCGGTGAAGCGCAGGCTCACGGCCGCCACGCCACCACCACGGTTGGGATCGGCCTTGCGCGCCTCGATCAGCGACGGCCGGCGCCAGCGTGGCAGGTGGCTGTCGAAGTCGGTCGCGCCCACGGCGCTCGGGGTGGCGGTGACCGCCCGCACGGCGGTCGCGACCGCCGCGGCATCGGGCATGACGGGCGTACCCGCGTACGTGGCATCGGGGGAGAGGCCGGCGCCGCGGCGGGCGTTCTCGGCCAGGACGTCGTCCGGTGCGGGCGGCAGCTGGTCCTTGCGGCGCTTGCCGAACACGAGGAAGGCCATCGCCATCGTCACGCCGCCCGTCGTCACGACGGTCATCGGGAGCGCCTGGGCGATCACCGCGAACAGCGTGGACGGACCGCCGAGGCCCCCCGGCAGGCCGGTATCACCCGCGCCGGAGCCGCCCGGGCCGCCGCTACCGCCCTGACCGGACGGTCCGGAGCCGCCCTCGCCCGGGCCGTTGGCGCCCGGCACGAAGGCGATGAGCCCGTCGTCGGGCGACGGGGAGGGCGACGGCGACGCGGTGGCGTCCCCGCCCCTCGCCGGCTTGGGCGTCGGCTTCACGGTTGGCCTGGACGTGGGTCTCGGCGTGGGCCTGGGCGTGGGCCTCGCGGTGGGCTGGGGCTTCGCGGTGGGCTTCGGGGTCGGCTTGGGCGTGGGCTTGGGCGTGGGCTTGGGGGTGGGCTTGGGCGTGGGTTTCGGCGTCGGCGTCGGCGCCGGGCTGACCGTGACGGTCCCGCCCGAGAGCTGGGCTTCGTGGCGCTTCTCGTCGGAGGCGAAGAAGGTGACGTCGTACGTCCCGGCCTTGAGCTTCGTCGAGTAGACGAACCGGCCGCCCTTCTTCCAGTCCTGCGAATCCGTGCTGGGGCGCATGTCGTGGAG
>JAICUV010000395.1 GCA_025935655.1 Chloroflexota bacterium
GATGAGGTGGTTCAGGTACGGGGCGTCCGTCGTGTTGCCCACGATCTGGGCATCGCCGTTGTTCTCGAGCACGATGAGGTACGCGCGGTCGAACCACGGACGGGTCTCATGGGCGACGAACAGCCCGCCGAGGATGGCGAGCAGGGCGAGCGCGATCGCGCCACGCACGAGGACGCCGCGACGGCCGATCGGGCGTCGGATCTGCTGCATCTCCCGAGCATCGGTCCGCGAGCCGGTTGCGCGCAGGTGGCCGGCCCCGATCCTGCTTGCACCGGGATGCCAAGGCGGCGCGTCTGGCGCCGAGGGCGTCGGCTCGCCGGCCGACGCGCGGTAGGATCGCGGCACTCCGGGAGCGGAGGGGTCCCGGTGGGTCCCCCGGTCTTCAAAACCGGTGGCGCGGCGCCCGGCGTCGCGCGGTGGGTTCGACTCCCATGCGCTCCCGCCATCCCCGCGCTGGACCGCACCACCTCGTCGGCGGCGGCCTTCGGCGTCGTGTCGCACCGTGGCCCGGACGTGGACAAACCGGTGCGCGTCGGCACCGCGCAATGCGACTGTAATGTCGCGGTTATGACTGGCTGACGGCGCGCGGCGTACAACTGACGGGCGCGCGAGCATCGTCGCGTGAACACACGGAATCGTCAGGGGGTGGCGAGATGTCGCGGGAAACGATGCCGACGCGGACCAACGTCCGACAGTCTGCGAACGGGTGCGGGTGCGAGAGCCCGGTGTGTCCACGTCCGCACGTCCAGCGATCCTGCCAGGTCGAGCCGTCGCCGTGGCGCCGGCCGTACGTCTGGGCGCAGCGCCCGGACGCGGGCGGCGACGACATGAGCGTCGAGGGGCACGTCCGCCGCTGACCCGGCGCCTTCGAGTGCGTGCCCCGGGCGGGATGGCGGCCACCCGCGCGCGTCCGCGAGTCGCCATACTCCCGCGATGGCCGACGACGCGCACACGCCCCACGACACCACGACGACCGTCACGGGCGAGGGTGCCGCGGAGGCCCCGGACTGGGCCGCGTACTACCGCCACACGCTGGGCCGGGAGCCTCGACCCCTGTTCCTGAAGGGTATGGAGGCCGTCAGGGCCGCGCAGGTCGCGCCGGGCCAGGCCGTGGAGATCGGGTTCGGCGACGGGACGGAGACGCTGGCCCTGCTGGAGTCCGGCTGGCACGTCCTCGCCGTCGACCAGGCCCACCAGGCCGAGGCGGTCCTCAGGCCGCGCCTCGCCGAGGACGTCATCGACCGCCTCGACGTGCGCATCGCATCGGCCGCCGGACTCGAACTGCCGCCGTTCGACCTCCTCTACGCGGGCTATGCGCTGTCGTTCCTCGCGCCGCACGAGTTCCGGCGGTTCTGGGCGGACGTCCGGGCGATGCTCCGGCCGGGCGGCTTCGTCGTCGTCAACGTGTTCGGCGTCCGTGACACGTGGGCGGGCGATGCGTTCATGACCTTCGTGGACCGCGACACCGTGGACCGCATGGTCGCGGGCCTCGAGGTCATCGCGATCGACGAGGAGGACGCTGACGGCAGCTCCTTCGTCGGCGACAAGCACTGGCACGTCTTCGACATCGTCGCCCGGCGGCCCATCCTGCGATGATCGGCGGGTGAGCGGCGATCCCACCCGGCCCCGATCCCGGCCGCGACCCCCCAGCGTCGAGCGCGTGCTGGTGGTCGTGCGTCCGCGCGCGGCGGGCCGTGACACCGCCGCGGTCGTCGCGATGGTGCGGCTCGTCCTCGACGAGGAGCGCGCCCGGCTGGCCGCCGGCGCACCATCGGGGGACGCGGGCGAGGCGCGATCGGTCCACGACCTCGGCGACGACGTGGTCGCGCGGCTCGAGGCACTGGAGGCCAGCCC
>JAICUV010000108.1 GCA_025935655.1 Chloroflexota bacterium
CCCAGACGCACGTCCCACGAGTACGGGCGGCGCGCGATCTCGCCCGGCCGCTCGACGCGCCAGGCGTCGTACAGCGACCGGATCTCGTCCCCGATCGCTGGCGTCGGCGTCACGAGCTCCGTCGTGCCGGTGTCGGACGGCGGCGCGAGCACGCCGGTCCGCAGCCGGTCGACCGTCCACGTGGCCCACCTGGTCGCGGCGCCGTAGCCGAAGCGTCCGTAGATCGGGTACTCGGACGCATAGAGCAGCCCCAGGACCTCGCCCCGCTCCACGAGCGCATCGTGCTCCGCCGCCGCGAGGCGGGTCAGGATGCCCCGCCGCCGGTGCGTCGGCAGGACGACCACCCCGACGATCGAGGACGCCGGGAGCGTCTCGAGCCCGGGCACCGTCAGCTGTGTCGGCCACGAGCGGAAGGCGCCGCACACGCGTCCCCGGTCCCACGCCGTCCACGATCGCTCGGGCGTCCAGACGTCGCGCGCCTGCGCGGCGACGGCGGCCGCGTCGGGCCGGTCGAGGAACGCGATGCCCGTCATGTCGATGACGGCCTCGTACTCGTCCGGGGTCGCCGTCCGGATCTCGATGCTCATGCGGCCGAGAGTAGCGCAGCGGTCGGTGGTGCGACATCCTCCGCCGACGCGCGGGACGGTCGTGCAGAAGACGTGTCCTGTTTGCGACGATGTGCGCAGGCGGGGCCGCGACGAGCAGTGTTCGGGCGTCCCCTACACGCGCGGCACCCGCGGGAGGTTGAGGGAATGGCACCTTCTGGCGGAGCGTCGCCGTGGGCGACGTCGGCGCGGTCGTTGTACCTGGTCGCGATGGCCGTGTTCCTGGTCACGATCGCGATCGGCATCCTGAACGGGCTCGACGCCGTCGAGTTCGACCGCAACCAGCTGCTGACCCACGTCCACTCGGGCACGATCGGCTGGCTGACGCTCACGATCGTGGCGACGACGTTCCTCGCGTTCCGCGCGGCTGACGGCCGGCTGGCCGCGGCGCTCGCGATCTGCGTCCCCGTCTACGTCCTCGCGTTCTACACGGGCAACTACGTGTTCCGGGCGGCAAGCGGCACGCTGCTCCTCGTCGTCATCGTGTGGCTGCTCGCGTGGACCTGGCGGACGTACCTCGCCGGGGAGCGGACGCTGCCGCGGCTGGGCCTCGCGCTCGCGCTCACGACGTTCACCTACGGCGCGATCGTCGGCGTCCTGCTCCAGGTCGGGTTCGCGTCCGGGAACGCGATCGTGCCCGGGGACGGCATCGGCGCCCACGCGGGCGCGATGACGTTCGGCTACCTCGTGCTGGCGGGCATGGCCGCGGCCGAGTGGCGCGTGCTCGGGACCACCGGCATCCCCCGCGGCGGGATCGTCCAGATGGGCGCCCTGTTCGTCGGCGGGCTCATCCTGTCGATCGCGCTGCTCACCGGGGCGTCGCAGATCGGCGGCATGCTGTACCTCCTCGCCGAGCTCATCGCCGTCGTGCTGTTCATCGTGCGCATCGTGCCGCGCGCCCTGGGCAAGCTCGGCGCCACGAACGGCGACGGCCACCTCGCCCTGGCGAGCCTGTGGATCGTCGTCGCGCTGGCGCTGTTCATGTACCTCGTCGTCCAGTTCATCTCGCACCCCGACGATCCCAACGCGATCAACACGGGGATCCTCGTGGGCAGCGACCACTCCGTGTACATCGGCGTGATCACCAACACGATGTTCGCCCTGCTCGCCGCGGTGCTCGGCGTCCGGGCCGGCAGCCCGATCCTGCGCCAGGTCGTCCAGTGGGGCATGAACGCGGGGCTGCTCGTGTTCGTGCTCGGCCTCGTCACCGGCACCCAGGTCTTCAAGCAGATCGGCGCCCCCACGATGGGCGTGTGCCTGCTGCTCGGGCTCGCGCTGTACGGGGCGGGACTGCTTGCGACGCGCACGGACCCGGAGCCCGAGGCGCTCCGACCCGCGGCCGCCGCCGCCTGAACGAAGGCCATCGGCCGGTCATCGGGCGACGGCGCGCCGTCGCCCTCGTCCGCGATCGCCTGCAGCACGAGCCGCCACCTTGCCGCGACGATCGCCCCGTGACGGGGACTGCCGTCGCCGGCGCGACGCATCCAGCACTGCGCCACCGGTCATCCCGCCGAGCGTGCACTGAGGCCACGCCGCGGTCCACGGTTCCGGGAGGATAATGGCTTGCAGGCACCGTGGATACTGGGTGAACCGCACACTCCACGTGACCGTCAACCCCCAATGGGTATCCGCCCACGAAGGCCGCCATCGTCAGGCGGCGCCAGAGGACATGACATGGCTGTCGGACCGGTCGAGTACATCGTCATCGCCTTCCCGGGCAACCAGTTCAAGGGGGAGGTCGCGCCCGCCCTCCGCCAGCTCGTCGAAGAGGGGACCATCGACGTCATCGACCTCGCCTTCATCCACAAGGATGTCGCGGGCGACGTCACGATCATGGAGCTGGAGCAGGAAGACAGCGCGATCTTCGCGGCGTTCGAGTCGCTCGCCGCCAAGCGCGGTGGGCTGATCAGCGACGAGGACATGCTCACGATCGCCGCGGCGCTCGACCCCAACTCGTCCGCCGCGGTCATCGTCTGGGAGGACAGCTGGGCGGAGCGGTTCGTCGGCGCGGTGCGCCGCGCGGGCGGCGTCGTCGTGGACCTCCAGCGGGTCCCCGCGGACGCGGTCGAGGCAGCCATCGCGTTCCAGGCCAGCGCCACCCAGTCCTGAACCGGCAGCGAACGAAGGAGACAACGAGATGATGCGACGTCGGGGCCCCGGCCTTGTCGGCACCATGGCACGCACGGCCGTGATCGCGGGAACCGCGACCGCCGTGAGCAACAAGGTGTCGATGAACCAGGCGCAGAAGTACCAGGCACAGCAGCAGGCCGCCCAGGCCGAGCAGGCGCAGAGCCAGGCCGAGATGGCCGCCGCCGCCCCGGCGCAGGCGCCGGCCGGCGACGACCTCATGACCCAGCTCACGAAGCTCGCGGACCTCAAGGCCGCCGGCATCCTGAGCGAGGAGGAGTTCACGGCGGCGAAGGCGAAGCTGCTCGCCTGATCGCTCCCTGAATCGGGACGGGGCGCCGCGAGGCGCCCCGTTCTTCGTGTCCGGCGGGTGTCCCCGCCGGGGCTAGTTCCCCTTCAGGAACGCCAGGGTCGTCTTGCCCCCGGAGTCCCACAGCTGGAGCTTGCCGTTGTCGAGGATCGCGACCTTGTCCACGACGGCGAGCGCCGCGAGGTACGCGTTCTCGACCGTGGCCATGGGCTCGGCGCAGGCCATCTTCGTCGTCGCCGCCGGGCCCAGCGTGATGCTGTCGCCATCGATGGCGTACGAGGCCGTGAACGTGTTGCAGCCCGCGTAGCCGCTCATGACGCCGTCCTTGAACGCCGCGAGGGGCGTGACCGCCGCGGGAACCGTGAACAGCGCGCCGTCCGGGCTCAGGTAGTCGGACAGCACCCAGCTCGTCCCGTCGAGGTTGATCGCGCCGGCGGAGGCCGCCGACGTCGGTGCGACGCTGGGCGCCGGCGTGGCGCTCGGGCCGCAGGCGGCGGCGGCCAGCACGATCGCGGCCGCCGAGGCGAGCAGCGCGGCACGGCGGACGGCCCGCCGGGTGAGGGTGGTCATCTGTGGCTCTCCTGCTGGATCGCGTCCACGGGTGACGCCCGGAAGCGACCCCCGCAGATGGTACTCCGGCGCCACGCCCCGAGTTCCATCACCCCTTGGGCAATCCGTCGTATGGTGTCGACCGAATGGTTCGGTGTCACCGAAGCATCAGCCGTCACCGAAGGATTGACCGCCATCAGCGAGTCCACGCGAGCCACGACCATCGACGCCGTCATCGAGGGCTACGAGGCGCTCATGCAGCGGCTCACGGACAGCCACGCCCCGGAGTTCCTGGAGATCGACGTGACGATGCCCCAGGCCAAGCTCCTCTACCTCCTCGGTGCCTCCGGCGAGCTCCACATGGCCGAGCTCGTGCAGCGCCTGGGCGTGTCCCTGTCGACGGTGAGCGGCCTCGTGGACCGGATCGTCGACCACGGCCTCGCCACCCGGCGCGAGGACCCGGCGGACCGCCGCCAGGTGCTCGTGGGCCTCACGCCCGCCGGCACGGCGCTCATCGACCGCTTCCGCGAGCTCAACGCGCGCCAGATGCGCGACCTGCTCGACGACCTCGACGACACGGAGCTCGACCACCTCCGCGCCGCCCTGACCGCGCTCACCCGTGCGGCCTCCCGCATGACCTCGTCCCAGGCCAGCCACCGGGGCGCCTCCGCGGCGTCCCTGCCCGCCGCCACGCGAAAGGATCCTGCATGAGTCGCCTGTCCCAGTTCGCCGTCTCGAAGCGGAGCGTGACGCTCCTGCTCGCCGGCGCCCTGTTCGTCGCCGGCCTGCTGGCCTGGGGCAACCTCAAGCAGGAGCTCCTGCCCGACATCGAGTTCCCGGTGATCACGGTCATCGCGCCGCTGCCGGGCGCGGGAGCCGCCGACGTGGCCGAGCAGGTCACCAAGCCGATCGAGCAGGCGATCTCGGGCGTGCCCCGCCTCGAGTCGCTCCAGTCGACCTCGGCCAACTCCCTCGCGCTCGTCGTGGCCCAGTTCTCCTTCGGCTCCGACGTGAAGGAGATCCGCGCGTCGATCGAGCAGAACCTGCAGACCGCCGGCCTGCCGTCCACGGTGACCCCGCAGGTCACGGCGCTCAACATCAACTCCTCGCCCGTGATCATCGCCTCGATCGCCGCCACGTCCCAGGACGGGCTGAGCGCCGCGGCCATGGTCGCGCAGGACGACATCAAGCCCGCCCTGCTGGCGATCGACGGCGTGGGCAGCGTGGACATCACCGGCGGCGAGGAGCAGCGCGTCCTCGTCACGCTCGACCCGGACAAGCTCGCCGCGAACGGGATCTCGATCGGCCAGGTCACGGGCGTCCTCGCCGCGAACAACCTGACCTTCCCCTCGGGCGAGATCACGACCGACACGTCCAAGATCTCCGTGTCCACGATCGGGCGCATCGAGTCGGTGGACGCCGTCAAGGCGCTGGTCGTCGGCGTGAAGGTGCCGCAGGCCGGGCCGGTCGGCCCGACAGCCCCGACCGCGTCCGGCGCCCCGGCCGGTGCCACCGCGTCCGGTGCCCCGGGAGGTGCGACCGCGTCGGGCGCCCCCGACGCCTCGCCCGCGACGACGACCCCGGCGGCCCCGACGCCGGTGACGATCGGCGACCTCGGCACGGTCGAGGTCCAGGGCGTCGCGACGACCGGCTACGCGCGCACCAACGGCCAGCCGGCCCTGTCCGTCTCCGTCTCGAAGACCTCGGACGCGAACACCGTGCAGGTCGCGGACGCCGTGACGGCCACCCTCAACGAGATCGCCGCCCAGCACACCGACACCGTGTCCGTGACCGTGGTCTCGGACCTCTCGAACTTCATCAAGGAGTCCCGCGACGGCCTCCTCCGCGAGGGCGGCCTCGGCGCGCTGTTCGCGGTCCTCACGATCTTCCTGTTCCTGTTCAGCATCCGCTCCACGATCGTCGCCGCCGTGAGCATCCCGCTCTCGATCCTGACGGCGCTCGTGATCATGCAGGCGACCGGCGTCACGCTGAACATCATGACCCTGGGCGGCCTCGCGGTCGCCGTGGGACGGGTGGTGGACGACGCGATCGTCGTGCTGGAGAACATCTACCGCCACCGGGCGCTGGGCGAGAGCCGGCGCGACGCCGCCATCAACGGCCCGAAGGAGGTCGCCGGCGCGATCACCGCGGCCACGATCACCACGGTCGGCGTGTTCCTCCCGCTCGGCTTCGTCGGCGGGCTCGTCTCGCAGTTCTTCCTGCCCTTCGCGCTCACGGTGACGTTCGCGCTGCTCGCCTCGCTCGTGTGCGCGCTGACCGTCGTCCCGGTGCTCGCCTACCTGCTCATCGACAAGGTCAAGCTCAACGTCGACGAGGACGGCGAGCCGCGCAACAGCCTCTGGATCCGCCTGTACACGCCCACGATCACGGGCGTGCTGCGCAGCCGCTGGACGCGGCTGGGCACCGTCGGCATCGCCCTGGTCCTGTTCATGATCACCGGCGCGCTCGCGCCGCTCCTGCCCACGGCGTTCATCAACGCGGGCTCGGAGAACATCGTCCAGGCCACGATCGCGCCGCCCGCGGGCGCGAGCACCGAGGCCGTCCTCGCGCACACGACGCAGGCGGAGGAGATCCTGAAGCAGGACCCGAACGTCGTGCTCGTCCAGACGTCCATCCCGGGCGAGGGCGAGGCCGGCTTCCAGACCATCACCGCGGCCATGAGCGGCCGGCCTGCCAACAGCGCCCGGATGGCGATCCGGCTCTCCGACACGGTCGACCTGACCGAGTACACCAAGGTCCTGTCCGACGCCCTGGCGCCGGTGAAGACCGACGGCTTCGACGTCGCCATCGCCCAGCTGGCCGGGTTCAGCTCCAACAACCTCAACGTCGTGGTCGCGGGCGACAACGCGACCGACGTGGCCACCGCGAACGACGCGGTGCTCGCCACGCTGTCCGACAACGCCGACCTGCTCAACCTCAAGTCCGACCTGTCGAAGGGCACGCCCGAGATCCAGGTCACGCCCGACCCCAACAAGTCGATCATGGTCGGCCTCACGGCCGCGCAGGTCGCCCAGGAGGTCCGGGCGGCGCTCGTCGGCTCCGTCGCGACGCGCGTCGTCATCGACGACGGCGGGACGACCGCGGACATCTTCGTGGAGCTCGATCCGGCCGCCGTGGCCTCCGTGGACGACCTCCGGAAGCTGCCCGTCGGGGCCGTGACGAAGGTCCCGCTGGGGACGATCGCCAGCGTCGAGCAGGTCGATGCCCAAGGGTCGATCACCCGGATCGACCAGTCCCCGGCGGCATCGATCTCGGCCGAGATCGCGTCCGAGAACACCGGCAAGGTCAGCAAGGACGTGCAGGCGGAGATCGACGCGCTCGTGGCCGACGGCAAGATCCCGCAGGGCGTGGACGTCCGGCTGGCCGGCGTGACGGCGCAGATGGACGAGGCGTTCGGCGGGCTGTTCTTCTCGATGGGCGTCGCCGTCCTCATCGTCTACGTCGCGATGGTGCTGACGTTCAACTCGCTCATCACGCCGTTCATCATCCTGTTCAGCCTCCCGCTCGCGACGATCGGCGCCCTCCCGGCGCTGTTCCTCACGGGTCGGCCGCTGGGCGTCAGCGCCCTCATCGGGTTCCTGATGCTGATCGGCATCGTCGTCACCAACGCGATCGTCCTCCTCGACCTCGTCGAGCGGTTGCGGGCGCAGGGGATGTCCACGCACGACGCGCTCATCGAGGGCGGCCGGACCCGCGTGCGGCCGATCCTCATGACGGCGATCGCGACGATCCTGGCGCTCGTGCCGCTCGCGGCCGGGTTCAACCAGGGATCGATCATCGCGGCGGAGCTCGGAACGGTCGTCATCGGCGGCCTGTTCAGCTCGACGTTCCTCACGCTGCTCGTCATCCCGGCGATCTACTCGCTGGTCGACGGCGGGCGGACGTGGGCCTCGGGCCTCCGGGCATCCCGCGACGAGGATGCGGCCGTCCCGGCGCCCCAGACCACATCGTCGCCCGAACCCGCCGCCTGACCGCGCGTTCCCGGAACCCGTGGCACGCTAGGGCTCCGCGCCAGGTGTCACATGCCACGTCCCATGCGCCCCTCGCCCAACGGAGGAACAGATCGATGGAGATCACCCGCAACGCCGAAGTCACCTGGACCGGGAGCCTGCTCGAGGGCTCCGGGACCATCAACTACGTCTCGTCCGGCGCGTTCTCGCGCCTGCCGGTGACCTGGGCCTCGCGGACCGAGGACCACAACGGCCGCACCTCGCCCGAGGAGCTGCTCGCCGCGGCGCACGCCTCGTGCTTCTCGATGGCGTTCTCGTCGCAGCTGGCGAAGAACGGCACGCCGGCCACCACGCTCGACACGAAGGCGGTCATCACCTTCGCGAAGGGCGACGCCGGCTGGAGCATCGCGAAGAGCACGCTCACCGTCTCGGGCACCGTGCCCGGGATCGACCAGGCGAAGTTCGCCGAGCTCGCCGCCGCGGCCAAGGACGGCTGCCCGGTCTCGCGCGCGCTCGCCGGCAACGTCGAGCTCGCCGTGGAGGCGACGCTCGTCGGGTAGCGTTCACGTTCGATCGATTGCGGCCGGTCCGAGCGCTCGGGCCGGCCGTTTCGATTCCTGCGGCGACTCGGCGGGTGCGCTCCGGTCGCCCGCCGGCCGCAGTTCCTCGCCGGGCTCCACGCGCCCGTTCCCGCCAGGCGGCGGCTCGACGCGACCGGGCTCCACGCGCCCGTTCCCGCCAGGAGGCTGAACCATGGCGGGGCCGCACGATCCTCCCGCCGGGCGGGCCACCTGTGTGCTGTGGGCGGGGGCTGGGCCACGGATCACCCGCCGGGCGGGCCGAACGGGGCCGCGAGTACATCGTTCAGCCGCTGAGCGGGCGGCGGCTCGACGGGCTGAGCGGGTGGCGGGGACGGACGGGCCGAGCGCAGTCCCGGCGGCGGAGCCGTCCATGGGCCGTCGACTAGCATGGCCGCATGGCGATCGACGACGAGGAGCGGCGCGCCGTTGCACGTTGGGCAGCGGGGTCCGCGGAGCGCGTGCTGCCGCTGTTCGCGGCCATCGCGCCCGGCGACACTCGTCCGGCCGACGCGATCGGCGTCGCGCGCTCCTTCGCCGACGGCGCGCCGCGCAGCCGCCACCTCACCCGGGTGGCCCTGGCCGCCCACCGGGCCGGCGCTGAGGTCGGCGATCCGGTCGGGCTGGCGGTGGCGCGCGCCGCAAGCCTGGCCGCCGCGACCGCGAACATCCACGGCGAGACCACCATCGGGACGCTCGGGCACATCCTCGGGCCGGCGGCGTACGCCGCGCTCGCGCGCGAGCTCGCGTCCGGCGGCGACGCGACCGCGGCCGACGAGGAGGTCCGGTGGGCGGTCGCGCATGCCGGGCCGGCGATCCGTGACCTGGTTCGACGAGTCCCGGCGGCCGCCACGGGCGGGCGTCGGATCGAGGCGCTCCAGCTGGAGCTCGACCGGCTCCTGCGGGCCTGATCGTCCGCGCCGCGGCCGGGACCCGCCACCCACGCGCGGCCCGCGGGCTCAGCCGATCGACAGCACCCGGCGAGGATTGTCGATCGTGAGCTGGTCGATCTCCGCATCCGAGACGCCACGCTCGCGCAGCCGCGGCAGGAACACGCGCTGGAGGTACGTGTACCCGTTTCCCTGGTAGTGCCGGAGCTGGCTGTTGTGGCACACGTCCTGGCTGAGCAGCACCCGGTCCCCGTGGCCGCGGTGGAGCAGCTCGAGGAGGAGGTCGATGACCCTCGCCTCGCCGTGCTGCTCCTGGGGCGTGAACGACATGCCGAGGAAGTCGAACTCGATCGAGGCGCCACGGGCGATCAGCCCCAGGTAGTGGTCCAGGTGCGGATAGCTGTCCGCGTGCCCGATGACCACGCGCCCGGGGTCCACGCCCTCCTCCTCGAAGATCGTGAGCTGGGCCGCCCCGACCTCCGACATCACCGCGTGGGTCGTGATGGCGAGGCCCGTCCGGCGCGAGGCACGAGCGACGGCCCGGTGGATCCGCTCCTCGGCCGGCGTGACCCACGGCTTGTCCGTCCCGATCTCGCCGATGATCCCGGGCCGGATCCCGGTTTCCCCCACCCCGGTCGTGATCTCGCCGACGAGCGCCTCCGCCAGCGAGTCCACCGACCGCCGCTCGACCAGCAGCTCCGCCGGGTAGTACGAGCCGCGGTACCAGCCCGAGCCCATCACCAGGTGCAGCCCGCTCTGCTCGGCCAGCGAGCGGAGCCAGGCCGGGTCCCGGCCGGTCCCATCGATCGTGACATCCACGAGCGTCGTCCCGCCGGCCTCGCGGTACTGCCGCAGCTCCTCGAGGATCACGGGCTCGTCGCGGGTCAGCTCCCAGTAGTCCCAGCGGTCCGGGATCTGCCACAGGTGGATCTGGGTGTGCTCGTGCGGGAGCGTGAACCCGAGCTCGTCCGGGTCGATGGGTCCGCGGACGGTCATGACGTGCGCCATGTGCGGATCGTAGCGCCGGGACGGGCACAATCGCGGCATGCGCCCGCTCGAACCGCTGTCCGACGTCCCGGACGTCCTCGCGCCCGGCCTCCGGCTCGTGCTCGTGGGGATCAACCCGGGTCGCGCGTCGGCGGCGGCGGCAGCGCACTTCGCCAACCCGCGCAACGACTTCTGGCGGCTGCTCCACGCGTCCGGGCTCACGCCGCGCGAGCTGGCGCCCAGCGAGCAGGACGAGCTGCTCGCCTTCGGCATCGGCATCACCAACGCGGCCCTGCGCACGACACCGGGCTCGGGCGACCTCCGCGCCGCCGACTTCACCACGTCCGCGGCCCGCCTCGAGCAGATCGCCCGCGAGCTCCGGCCGGGCGTCATGGCGTTCGTGGGCAAGGAGGCGTACCGCGGCGCGTTCCGCGTGCGCCCGGCCTTGGGCGCACAGGCAC
>JAICUV010000047.1 GCA_025935655.1 Chloroflexota bacterium
GAGCCGCAGACGCCGCACGCCTGCACCCGGACGCGGACCTCCCCGGGACCGGGCTCCGGGACCGGGCGCTCGCGGAGCCGGAGCGGTGCGCCGGGCGCGTCGAGCGTCGCCGCCCGCATCGTCGTCACCGGGCGGTGCTCAGTACATCAGGAAGCCGCCCGAGGCGTTGATCGTGGAGCCGGTGATGTACTTCGCGTGATCGGACGCGAGGAACACGACCGGCCCGGCCATCTCGGCCGGCTCCGCGACGTAGCCGAGGGGCGTCTGCTTCTTCATGCCCTCGTAGACCTCCGGCGAGAGGCCGGTGAGTAGCATCGGCGTGTTGACCTGGCCCGGCGACACGCAGTTCACGGTGATCTGGTGGGCGCCGAAGGTCCGCGCGAGACCGCGGCACATCGAGGTCACGCCGCCCTTCGTCGCGGCATACGCGACCGAGCCGCCGAAGCCGCCCGTCCACCAGCCCTGCGAGCTGAACAGGATGATCCGGCCGCCCTGGCCCTGCTCGATCATCGCGTCGCCGGCCGTGCGCGCGAGGAAGAACGCGGCCTTGAGGTTGACGTCGTGCTGGAAGTCCCAGTCCTCCTCGGTCACCTCGTCCAGCGAGCCCCTGCGACGGAGGACCGCCGCGAGGTTGGCGAGCACGTACAGGTTGCCGAGCTCCTCGCGGGCGCGGGCGACGAGCGCGGCGTGGGAGCCGATGTCGCGCAGGTCGGCGGCGACGCCGACGTGCCCCGAGCCCTCGAGGCCCGCGACCATCTCGTCGACGCGGGCCTGGTCCACGTCCACCGCCATGACCCGCGCGCCCGTCGTGGCGAACGCCTCCGTGACCGCGCGGCCGATGCCACCGGCGGCGCCGGTGACGATGACCCCCTTGCCCTCGAGTCCTGCGCCGACGCTCCAGCCCATCGATGTGCTCCTGTCCGTGTGCGGCCCGGGTGATGCGAGGCGCTAGGCCCCGCCGAGGACCTTCTCGCTGCGATAGCGGTCGACGACCTCGTCCAGCACCTCGATGCCGAGGCCCGGCTTCGTCGGCGGGTAGAACCAGCCGCCCTGGTGCGCGATCGGCTCGGGGACCAGCTCGTGCTGCATGGGGTTGATGAGCGGCTTGACCTCGATCAGCTTGAACGCCGGCGAGCTGAAGCTCATCGCGAGGCTGGCCGCGGTGACGATCGCGGACGACCAGCAGTGGGCGTTCGCCTGGCGGCGGAAGAACTCGATCCGCTCCACGGCGCGCTTGAACCCCGTGATGCCCTCGGCCCGACCGGGGTCGATGCCCACGACGTCCACCGTCCCGGTGCCCAGGATCCGCTCGAAGCCGTCGACGTTCCACTCCTTCTCGCCGTAGGCGATGAGGCTCGTCGTCTTGCTCCGCAGGTTCGCGTAGCCCTCGGGATCCCACGCGCCGAGCGGCTCCTCGATCCAGTGGAGGCCGTACTCGTCGAACGCCTGGACGCGGCGCACCGCGGTCATCACGTCCCACTTCACGTTCCAGCCGCAGTCGATCATGATCCACTGGTCGGGGCCCAGGCCCTCGCGCATCTTGCGGATGTACTCGACGTCGCGATCGTGCTCGTAGCCGAGGCGCGCGTTGCCGCGCTTGCCGAAGCCCACCTTGAGCCCGTGCATGCCGGGCGCGACCCATTCCTGGGCCTCCTCGACCATTCGGTCGATGTCCTCGTAGTGGGCATGGCTGGAGGCGACCGCCGGCAGCTTCTCGTGGACGGCCCCGCCCAGCAGCTGGAGGACCGGGACGCCCAGCAGCTTGCCCTTGATGTCCCACAGGGCGATGTCGATCGCCGCCACCGCGTACGACGCGATGCCGCCGCCGTAGCCGTACCACCACGCCTGGTCGCGGATCGAGTGCCAGATCGCGATGTTGTCCAGCGGGTCCTTGCCGATCACGCGCTCGGCCATCCCCTCGATGATCGCCTTCACCGCGAAGTTCGCCTCGGGGAACTGGGTGATGGACTCGCCCCAGCCGACGACGCCGTCGTCCGTCGTGATCTTGACGAGGCACAGGTGGCGCAGCGCGTTGTAGTCGTTGGGCTCCGGATAGGAGACCGGGATCGCCTCGACGATCGCCACCTTGCTCACCGGCGAACCTCCACTGACCTCGGGGATGACGGGTTGCGGCCCGGGAGCCGCTGCGGTAGCGTAACCGTACCCACAAACGTTTCCACCCGGCGGCATCGTAGCCGCCGCCCGTCACCGGCGTCAACGGCAGCGGCCCGCGACGGCCGGGCCGCAGCACCGCCCCACGGGGCGACCGCGAAAGGGGTCTGGCGCAATGGCGAAGCTCCGCCTCGGCGTGATCGGGGCAGGGTCGTGGACCGTCTCCTCCCACCTGCCGAACCTGCTGCGGCACGCCGACGAGGTGGAGTTCACGATCGTGAACCGGCGCAACCCCGAGCTGCTCCGCAAGATCCAGGACAACTTCGGGTTCAAGGACGGCACCACCGACTGGCGCGAGGTCATCGCGGCCAAGCCGGACATCGTCGTCGTCGGGAGCCCGCCCGGCTACCACCACGTCCAGAGCAAGGCGGCGCTCGAGGCCGGGGCGCACGTCATGTGCGAGAAGCCGTTCACGATCGACCCGGCCGACGCGTGGGACCTCGAGGCGACCGCCCGCCGGACGGGGAAGGCGCTGATCCTGTCCTACGGCTGGAACTACCGGCCGATGGTCATCCAGGCGCACCGGCTGATGCAGGAGGACGGGGGCGTCGGCGAGATCGAGCACGTGGCCCTGCACATGGACTCGGTCACCCGCGAGCTGCTGTCGGAGACCGGCGGGTACCCGCAGTCGGCGCCCGAGTACATCCCCCAGCCGGACACCTGGTCGCGGCCGGAGACCTCGGGCGGCGGCTACGGCCAGGCGCAGCTCACCCACCTGCTGGGCGTGTCCCTGTGGATCACGGGGCTGCGGGGCAAGGAGGTGTTCGCGCTCATGTCCGCGCCGCTGGACGCCAAGGTGGAGCTGCACGACGCGGTGGCGATGCGCTACACGAACGGCGCCATCGGGACGATGAGCGGGGCGTCCAGCCACCTCGGCGGGGCGAACAACCGCCACGCGGTCGAGGTCCGGGTCGTGGGCTCGCGGGGCATGTTCCACCTCGACCTGCGCGAGAACCTCCTGTGGCGGTACCGCGGCCCGGACGACGACGTGCGGGTGCCGCTCGAGGCGGACGCCGGCCTCTACGACTGCCAGGGGCCGATCGACGCGCTCGTCGAGGCCGGCATGGGCCGGCCGTACGCCAACAACTCGCCGGCCGAGCTGGGCGCCCGCACGGTCGAGATCCTCGAGGCCGCCTACCGCAGCGCCGGCAGCGGCGTGCTGGAGCAGGTGAAGCTCGCCTGACCCGCCGGCCGCCGCGGCGGCACGACCATCCCATCCACGCCCTGCACGGCGGGCGCCCGACCACGCGGCCCGGCGCCCGCACCCACTCATCCACCGACCAGCGAGGACCTCGGGGGCCACGTCACCGGCTACTTCCACGGCGGGATCACCGTGCGCGACATGGAGCGCTCGCTCGCCTTCTACCGCGACGGCCTCGAGCTCGAGATGGAGTTCGACCGGATCCTGGACGCGCCCTACCTCAAGGAGGTGCTGGGGCTGACGTTCGACCACATCCGGGCCGTGTACTTCCGCCTCCCCGGCGGCGGGTTCGTGGAGCTGCTCGAGTATCACGGCATCGAGCAGCTGTCCGCGGCCGCGCGGCCGTGCGACTTCGGCGGCGGCCATCTCGCGCTCTACGTGGACGACGTCCAGGCGCTCTACGACCGGCTCATCGGGCTCGGGTTCCGCGCCCGCCACGACGGGATCACGCACATCACGGCGGGCCCGAACGCGGGCGCGCGGAGCGCCTACGTGGCGGACCCCGACGGCTACTACATCGAGCTGTTCCAGAAGCCCGCGGCGACGGGCGCGTGACGGGACCGGAGGCGAGGGGCATGGGCGAGGCGGACGGCCGGCTGGCGGTGGTGACGGGGGCGGCGAGCGGCATCGGGCAGGCGACGGCGCTGCGCCTCCTGGCCGAGGGCGCCCGGGTCGTGGCGGTGGACATCAACGAGGCCGGGCTGCGCCGCGTCGTGGACGCGGGCGCGGAGCCGGTGGTCGCGGACCTCTCGACGGAGGCGGGCCGCGCGACGGCGATCGAGGCCGGCCAGGGCGCCCACTACCTCGTGAACGCGGCCGGGATCCTGTTCGTCAAGCCGATCTGGGACGTCGGTCTGGACGAGTGGAAGCGGATCTGGGCCGTCAACGTCGACTCGATGTTCTTCCTGTGCCAGGGGATCGGCCGGTCGATGCCGGCGGGCGGCGCGATCGTCAACCTCTCGTCGAGCTCCGCGAAGGCGGCGGGCACCGTCGAGGTCGCGCCGTACTCGATGACCAAGACCGCGGCGCTGGGCGTCACCCGCTCGGTCGCGTACGCGCTCGCGCCGCGCAGCGTGCGGGTGAACGCGATCCTGCCGGGCATCGTGGACACGCCGATGCAGGACACCGTCCTCGAGGCCGTCGCGCCGCTCCGCGGCCTCACCGCGGCGGAGCTCTCGGCGGCGCGCCTCAAGACGGTGCCGCTCGGCCGGAGCGCACCGCCGGACGAGTGCGCGGGGGTGATCTGGTTCCTGCTGTCGGACGCGGCGGCGTACATGACCGGGCAGGCGATCAACTTCACCGGCGGCCTGGTGATGCTGTAGGCGATTGCCATGGACGCCGATACGATCCTCACCGGCCGCCCCGGCCCCGTGCCCGCGCCCGTCGTGCTGCGGGCGGGCCCCGTCACCCTCGACCTCGACGGGGCGGACCTGCGGGCGATCCGCATCGGCGGCGCCGAGCTCGTCCAGCGGGTCTACGTCGCGGTGCGGGACGCCCCGTGGAACACGATCCCCGGCGCGTTCACCGACGTCGTCGTGGACCAGCGGGCCGACACGTTCCTCGTCACGTTCTCCGCGCGGCACGCCCACGAGGCGATCGACTTCCGGTGGGACGCGCGGATCGAGGGGACCGCCGACGGCACGATCCGCTACGAGCTCGACGGCGTCTGCCGCGGCGTGTTCGAGTACTCGAAGATCGGGTTCAACGTCCACCATGCGCTGGACGGCGCGATCGGCCGCCGCTACCGGATCGTGGACGAGGCAGGCCGGACACGCGAGGGGATCCTCCCCGACGCGATCGACCCGCAGCGGATCGTGGACGGGTCGCTGACCGCCATGTTCGAGCCGTACCGGGAGCTCGCGCTCGAGGTCCGCGACGGGCTCGAGGCCGTGATCGGCCTCGAGGGCGACCTGCTCGAGCTCCAGGACCACCGCAACTGGGCGGACGGCAACTTCAAGTCCTACGCCACGCCGCTCTCGCTGGGGTTCCCGTTCACCTCGACGGACGGCACGCGGATCCGGCAGGTGCTGACGATCGGGTTCCGCGGCGCCGTCCCCGCACAGCCGGCCCGCGGTCCCGTCCGGATCGAGGTGGGGGAGCGGGTGGGTCCGATGCCCGCGCTGGGCCTCGGGCAGCCTGGCCACGCGCAGCCGCTCACCACGGCCGAGGCGTCGCTCATCCGCGTCGCCGGGCCGGCGCACCTGCGCGTGGACCTCGTCGCCGGTGACCCGGGCGCGGCCGCGGCGCTGGAGCGCGCGGCAGGCGATGCCCGCGGCGTGGACGCGGCACTGGAGCTCGCGGTCCACGCGAACGAGGCGAGCGGCCCGGGCCTCGCAGCGCTCGCGGCCCAGCTCCGGACGCTGGGACCGCGCGTTGCCCGCGTGCTCGTCTACCAGCGGATCGAGGGCTACAGCGCGATGTCGGGGCTGACCTCCGCGCCGGTGGTCGCGCTGGTGCGCGAGACGCTCGAACCGGTGACCGGCCCGGTGCCCTATGCCGGCGGGAGCAACCAGACGTTCAGCGACGTCAACCGCGACCGGCCGCGCGACCCCGTGCTCACGGGCCTCTGCTTCGCCCTGTGCCCCACGATCCACGCCGCCGACGACCGCTCGATCGTCGAGAACGTCGTCGGCGCCGCCGAGGTGGTCCGGATGGCGGCCAGCTTCGCCGGCGGCCGCCCGATCAGCGTGAGCCCGGTCACGATCGCGACGCGCAACGGCCCGTACCCGGCGGGCCCGGCGGCGCCGGGGTCGCTGCCCGCGGCGGTCGACGTGCGACAGGCCTCGCTGCTGGGCGCGGCGTGGACGGCGGCGACGCTCGGCCGGCTCGCCGAGGCGGGCGCGGCCAGCGTGACCTGGTACGAGACGGCGGGCTGGCAGGGGATCGTGGAGCGGGACGCGGGCTCGCCGCACCCCGCGTTCCCGTCGCGGCCCGGGCAGGCGTTCCCGCTGTTCCATGTCCTCGCCGACGCGGCAGGGTGGGCCGGCGCGACCGTCCGGCGGACGCGGTCGTCGCGGCCGCTGGACGCGGAGGCGCTCGCGGCCCAGGACGCTGCCGGGCTGCACCTCCTCGTGGCGAACCTGCGCCCGGCGCCGACGACGGTGGAGGTCGCGGGGCTCGAGGGCCGCGCGGCGGTGGTCCGGACGCTCGACGCCACGACCGCGCCGCTCGCCACGTCCGATCCGGCGGCGTTCCGCGCGACGCGTGGCGTCGACCGCGAGGTCGTGGACGGCACGCTCCGCCTCGAGCTCGCGCCGTACGCGGTGGCGCGGGTGGACGCGCCCGGCTGACTCAGCCGCCGGCGGGCGGCGCGACCGACGGCCGGGGCGTGAACACGGTGGCCAGGACGAGCGTCTCGGGCGGACCCGGGTGCTCGCCGAGGCGTCGCAGGAGCAGGTCGGCGGCCGAGCGTCCGAGGCCCACGGTGTCGCGCGCGATCGACGCGATCGGGGGCCGGTAGAGCTCGCTCAGCGGCACGTCGTCGCAGGTCACGAGCGACATGTCCTCGGGGACCCGCAGGCCGGCGTCGTTGAGGACGCGGAGGCAGCCGATGAGCAGTTGGTTGCCGCCGGCGATGAGGGCGGTGGGCCGATCCGGGCCGCTGAGGAGCGTGCGAGCCGCGACCTCGCCGTGCTCGCGCGAGAACGACCCCGGCAGGTAGATCCCCTCGACCGTGCCGTTCGTCTCCGCGATCGCGTTCTGCATGCCCTTGATGCGCTGCCGGCCCGGCAGCTGCTCGACGGAGCCGGTGATCAGCGCGATCCGCCGGTGGCCGACGCCGATGAGGTAGCGGACGGCGGCCTCCATGCCCGTCGTGTGGTCGTTGAACACCGCGCTCGCGCCGAGCTCGGCGGGCAGCTCCCGGTCAACGAGCACCACCGGGACGTTGGCGGCCTCGATGCCCTCGATCGTCGCGGCGCTGGACTCGCTCGCGAGCGACAGGATCATCCCGTCCACGCGCCGGCTGTGGAAGAACCGGATGTGGGCGGCGTCGAGCGACGGGTCGTTCTCGGAGTTCATGAGCACCAGCGAGTAGCCGGCGCCGCGGAGCTCCGCCTCCGCGCCGAGCACGATGTCCGCCATCAGCGGGTTGGAGATGTCGGCGAGGACGAAGCCCACCGAGAGCGTCTGGCCGCGCCGCAGGCTCTGGGCCAGGAAGTCGGGCTCGTACTCGAGCTGCGCCACCGCGTCGAGGACCCGCTCCTTCATCTCGGAGCTCACGTCCGGGTGTCCGGACAGCACGCGCGACACCGATGAGATGGCGACGTCCGCGAGCTCCGCGACCTCGCGCATGCTCGCCCGCCGCCGACGGACGCTTCCCCCCTCGTCGTCCCGCATGTCCCTCTTCTCCTGGCTCGCCGTGCGTTCCAGTAACGGTTTCGGCGGAGGCTACCACAGCGCATCCAGCCTCCGGACGCCCTCGGACGAGATGGTTGCCATCCGTGCACGTTCCGACGACGGAATGCTTTCCAGAAACGTTGACATCGTGTCCGGCTGGAAACGATACTGACCCTCCCCCGGATGCCTCCGGCACCCGGTCGCTGAGGAGGACACACCATGCGGATCGGTTCACGAGGGGCGGTCACGATCGCCGCGGCGACCACGCTGCTCGTCGCGGCCTGTGGCGGCGGGACGCCCGCCACGACGGCACCCACCGCGGCACCCACGGCGGCGCCGGCGGCGTCGGCCGGCGGGTCGCCCGCCGCGCAGGGCCTGCCCTACACGGGGACCCTCAAGGACGGCTCGACGTTCACGCTGAACCCGCGGATCGCCGACAAGCTGGCCAAGGGCGAGCCGATCAACTACGTGTTCTCGTACGGGTCGACCGCGATCCCGCTGTTCTCGCCCCAGTACAAGAACGGCTACGAGAAGACCCTGCCCGAGGCCCAGAAGATCCTGCCCATGAACGGGCAGGCCATCGCGCCGGCCTCCGCCGTGCAGGACATCAACGAGCAGATCGCCCAGATCGACGCGCTGTTCAAGGCCGACCAGATCGACTGCCTGTCGGTCCAGTCCACCGGCACCGACGCGTTCACCAAGATCGTGAACGACATCATGGCGAAGGGCGTCCCGGTGTTCACCGTGGGCGTCGAGTCCAACGGCAACGAGTTCACGAACTTCACCCAGATCTCGACCAAGGAGGGTCGCCAGGCGGCCGGCATCATCGTCGACTACATGAAGAAGAACAACCTCGACTTCAAGACCTTCGCGGTCTCCGGCGGCGACCCGACGCAGAACTGGGCCCAGGGCCGGATGCAGGGGTTCATCGACGGCATCAAGGAGGCGATCCCCGACGCGGTGTTCGTCAACGACGCGAGCACCGCGCTCAACGTGACCTATGACCCGGCGAGCGCCTACGACGCCTACAAGGCGTTCATCCAGGGCAACCCGAACGTCCAGGTCATCGAGAACGTGGACATCTCGGCCGAGCACGCGGCCCGCGCGATCGCGGACTCGGGCAACGCCGGCAAGATGTTCGCCTTCGGCTGGAACCTCTCGATCGGGCAGCTCGACGCCATCGACGCCGGGACGCAGATCGTGGCCCTCGACCAGCAGTGGGGCGAGCAGGCGGGCTTCGGCGCCCTGGCCTGCGCGAACCTGCTCAAGGACGGCACGGTGCTCCCGAACTCGCAGGAGCTCAAGCCCGTGACCAAGGAGAACTCCGCGGCCGCGCGCGAGGAGTTCATGAAGATCGCGGGCGGCTGACGCCACCACGATCTGTGCGCCGGGGCCGGGCGTGGGGACGATCCCCGCGTCCGGCCCGTCGCCCGTTCCAGCCTCGGCAGGAGATCGCGCATGCCTACGCACCTCGAGTGGTCTGACGCCATCGGCAAACGGGTCCGCAGCGGCGACTGGGCGGACCAGGCGGTCTCCACGGTCACGAAGATCGAGGAGGAGCTCGCCGCCGCCGGCGACGAGTTCGGCCTCGCCGCCAACCGCCGCGAGAACGCGGCCCAGCTCGTCGACTACTTCATGGAGGAGGCGAAGGTCGTCTACGTCATCTACAAGGTGTGGACGGCGGGCTTCGTCGACTGGCTCCGCTCGCAGGGCGTCACCGACGCCGAGCTCGACGCGGAGGTCGCGCGCCTGGGCGCGCTGCTCGCCTACCCGGACGGTGCGCCGCTCGACCGCGAGGCGCGCTGGGACGCGCTGGGCCTGCGTGTGGGGCGGCTGGCCAACGGGATCCGGAGCTACGACCTGCCGGTCGCCGACGCCCTCGTGGAGCTCGAGGGCGTGACCGAGGACTGGCGACGCCTCCACGACCGGTCCGCGGACCTCATGGCCGGGATCCTCGCCTACGTGGTGCACCGGTTTGGCGAGCCGGCCCTGGAGACCTGCTACCGCGCGATCATGGAGCCCTACCTCCAGGAGCGGTACATGGTGTTCGACACCAACCGCACGCCGTACGAGGAGACGCTCGATCGCAACCTGTACATCAGCCTCGAGGCCATGCGCGGCCACCTCGTGGGCCCGGGACGACGCGGCGACATCGAGCTCGTGGAGGAGGAGGATCGCTGGCTGATCCGGTTCGACCCGTGCGGGTCCGGCGGCCGGATCCTGCGCGGCGATCCGATCGAGGGCACCGGCTCTCGGGTCCTCGCCCCGTACGACTTCGGCGTGCTCGAGAACGCCTACCCGTGGACGTGGGGCGAGACCGGGGTCTGCCACTACTGCGCGCACTGCAACATCGCGCTGTCCACGATCCCCGCCGAGCGCTGGGGCCACCCGGTGCGGACGGTGGACCCGCCCCTGTGGCGCGGCCCGGACGATCCGGCCACGAACCGCAAGTGCCAGTGGACCGTGTGGAAGTCGCTCGAGGCGATCCCCGAGCGCGAGTACGAGCGGATCGGCCGGACGAAGCCCCAGCTTCCCGTCATCCAGGCCGCGCCCCGCCAGCAGGGAGAGACACCGGCATGAGCTTCGAAGGCCGACGGGCCATCGTCACCGGCGCCGCGAGCGGGATCGGGAAGGCGGTCGCGCTGGCGCTGCTCCGCGAGGGCGCCCGGGTGACAGCCGTCGACGTCAACGAGGACGGCCTGGCCGACGCACGGGCGGCGGGGGCGGACGCCCTCGCCACCGACCTCAGCGACGAGTCCGGCCGCGCGCCGGTGATCGCGGTCGCCGCGGCGGAGCCGGTCCACTACCTCGTCAACGCGGCCGGGATCCTGGGCCTCAAGCCGATCTGGGAGGTCACCCAGGCGGACTTCCGGCGGATCTTCGCGGTCAACCTCGAGTCCACCTGGTTCCTGTGCCGGGACGTCGGCCGGCAGCTCGCGGAGGGCGGCGCGATCGTCAACTTCTCGTCGCCGTCGGCGCGCTGGGCCTACACGCTGGAGACCGCGCCGTACAGCGCGACCAAGACCGCGATCCAGGCGACCACCCGGACGTTCGCGATCGCTCACGCGCCGCGCAAGGTGCGGGTGAACGCGATCTCGCCGGGCATCACCGACACGCCGATGCAGGAGACGGTCCTGCGCCAGGCCTCGGCGCTGCGCGGCCAGACCTACGAGGAGCTCAGCCAGGAGCGCCTCCGCCTCGTGCCGCTCAAGCGCTCCGCGCCGCCCGAGGAGATGGCCGGCGTCGTGGTCTGGATGCTGTCCGACACCGCGGCCTACCTGACGGGCCAGACGATCTACGTCGACGGCGGCTACATCATGTCCTCCTGACGATCGCGCCCGGCGCCTCCGCGCCGCGAACCGTCAGCCGTCCCGCCGAGCCAAGGAGCTGTCCCCTCCGATGACGCACAACAAGGGCGCGATCCAGCAGGGTGGGGTGCCGCCCGCCGCCATGTCGAGCCGCGCGATCGCGGCCGCACTGCGGGTCGGCGGCATCGTGATCGCGATCGCGATCGTGATCATCGTGTTCACGGTCATCGCGAAGCCGAACACGTTCTTCACGTTCACCAACGCGCTGGGCGTGATGCGCTCCATGAGCACGATCGCGATCGTGGCTTTGGGGCTCACCCTCGTGATCGTCGTGGGCGAGATCGACCTCTCGTTCGGCTACATGTACGGGCTCGCGTCGATCCTCATCGGCGTCGCGTGGATCGTCTGGGGCTGGCCGATCTGGGCCGCGATCATCCTCGCGTTCGTCGCGGCCGCGGGGGTCGGGGCGGTGAACGCGGCGCTCGTCACCTTGCTCCGGATCCCGTCGTTCATCGTGACCCTCGGGACGGGCCAGCTCCTGTTCGGCACGACCCTGCTGGTGTCCAACACGGCGACGCTCAACCCGTCCTATCCGCCGGTCGGCAAGGTCGTGCCGCAGGCGGAGATCGACTGGTTCTTCGGCCTGTCCAACCAGGCGCTGCCGTTCGGGATCCCGATGCAGGCGCTGTGGATGGCGGGCGTCGCGATCGTCGTCGGCTTCCTGCTCAGCCGGTCGCTGTTCGGGTTCCGCCTCAAGGCCATCGGCGGCAACCCGGCCGCCGCGGAGCTCGCCCGTCTGCCGATCACGAAGTACAAGTTCGCGGCGTTCATGCTGTGCTCGATGCTCGCGACGCTCGCCGCGATGCTGGACTTCGCGTTCATCGGGTCGGTCCAGCCGAACGCCGGCGTGGGGCTCACGTTCCCGGTGTTCGCGGCCGTGATCATCGGCGGGGCCAGCCTCGCCGGCGGGCGCGGGACGGCCATCGGCACCCTCAGCGGGGCGCTGCTGCTCGCGCTCATCGCGAACGGCCTCGCGCTGCTGTCGGCGGGCTCGTACCTGTCCAACTTCGTGTCCGGCGCGGTCACGATCGCGGCCGTGGTCCTCGACCGCTTCACGCAGCGGATGCGCCAGTGAGCGGGCCGGTGGCGGGTGCGCCCGCATCGGGGACGGCGGCGGACGCGGGCGAGGGCCGGACGGGCCTGCGCATCCGCGGCCTGCGCAAGTGGTACGGCGACACGCGGGCGCTCGACGGCCTCGACCTCGAGGCCCGCCGGGGCGAGATCCTGGGCATCGCCGGGCCCAACGGGGCGGGCAAGAGCACGCTGATCAAGATCCTCGCGGGCGAGACGACCGCGAACGACGGCGAGATCCTGCTCGACGGCCGCTCCTGGGACACGGGCACCGAGCGCGACCGGGTGGCGGTCGTGCACCAGGAGCCGCAGCTGTTCCCGAACTTGTCGGTGGCCCAGAACCTGATGGTCGGCCGCGAGGGCACGCGGGCGCTCGTGCGCGGGCTCCACGCGGACGAGCGGACGCTCCTCTCGGACCTCGGGATCCTCGAGATCGCGGACCGGCCGCTGGCCGAGGTGCCGCTCGCCGTCCAGCAGCGCGTCGAGATCGGCCGGGCGCTCGCGCGCGACGCGGCCGTGTTCCTGTTCGACGAGCCCAACTCGGCGCTCACCCAGGAGGAGTCAGAGGACCTGTTCCGACGGATGCACCTGCTCGCGGACGCCGGCCGCGTGGTGCTGCTCGTGTCGCACCGCATCGCGGAGCTCGCGGAGCACACGGACCGCGTGGCGCTCGTGCTCGACGGCCTGTGCACGACCGTCCTCGAGGGCGAGGCGCTGACCCAGGAGGGGATCGCGGCCGGCCTCGTGACGGGCCAGGCGGCGCGGGAGCCGGAGGAGCAGATCACGGTCCGCCTCGCGGACGACGCGGCGACCGCGCTGCGGCTCACGGACTGGACGCACGGCGGCGGCGAGTTCGCGGGCATCGAGCTCCACGTGCGGGCGGGCGAGATCGTCGCGATGGTCGGCGTCGAGGGTTCCGGCGCCCGCGAGCTGGTGCGGTCCATCGCGGGCTTCGAGCGCGGCTCCGGGACGATCGAGATCGCCGGCCGGTCGGGACGGCGCGTCGTCGCCGACGGGACGAGCCTCGTGTCCGCAGACCGCCAGACGAGCCTGTTCACCAACCTCACCATCGGCGACAACATGGTCTCGCGGCTCAACCGCGAGATCACCCGCGGCGGCGCCCTGCGGCGGGGCCGGATGCTCGAGATCGCGCACGACCTGCGCGACCGGTTCCGGGTCAAGGCGTCGTCCGTCCACCTGCCCATCCGATCGCTGTCGGGCGGCAACCAGCAGAAGGTGGCGATCGCCGCCGCCATCGTGCGGCGGCCCGAGGTCCTCGTGCTCGAGGAGCCGACCCGGGGCGTGGACATCGGGTCCAAGCGGGAGATCTACCGCCTGATGCGCCAGTACGCGGCCGAGGGCCACGCGGTGATCATCTACTGCACGGAGGTGCCCGAGGTGTTCGAGGCCGCGGACCTCGCGTACGTCATCTCCGACGGGCGGCTGTCCGCGCCGCTGCTGGTGATGAACTACCCGGACGTCGAGGCGCTGGCGCGGGCCGTCACCCGGCTGGAGCGCCATGGCTCGGCGGCGGGGCCTGCGTCGCCGGGCGCGGCCGACGCCCCCGCGGCTGGCGCGGCGCCCGCCTGAGCCTTCTCTAGCTCATCACCCAGCCGCCGTTGACGTCCACGGTGGCGCCGGTGACGAAGCTCGCCCCGTCCGAGGCGAGGAACGCCACCACGGCCGCCACCTCGGCCGGTCCCGCGAACCGCGCGAGCGGGATCTGGGCGGTGATCCGCTCGCGGAAGCCGGGCGTGACGGTCTCCTGCCCTGCGACCATCGGCGTGTCGATGCCGCCCGGCGCGACCGCGTTCACGGTGACGCCGTCGGCGCCGTAGTTGCGCGCGAAGTTCTTGGTCATCGCCACGAGTCCCGCCTTGGTCGCGGCGTAGACCGCCGCCTGCGAGACGGCGCCGGTGCGGGCGCTGATGCTCGAGACGTTGACGATCCGGCCCCAGCCACGGGCGCGCATCCCGGCGCCGAACGCACGCGACAGCAGGAACGGCGCCCGCAGGTTGACCGCGACCTGGCGGTCGAAGTCCTCCAGCGTCACCTCCTCGATCGGGCGCTCGATCAGGACGGCGGCGTTGTTGACGAGGATGTCGACGGCGCCCGCCTCGGCCACGAGCCGCTCGATGGCGGCGGGATCGGACAGGTCCGCGACCAGGACCCGCCCGCCGTCCAGCTCGTGCGGCCGCAGGTCGACGCCGATCACCGCGACGCCGTCGGCCGCCAGCGCGGCGGCGATCGCCCGGCCGATGCCCTGCGCGCTCCCCGTGACGAGGGCGGTCCGGCGCGGTCCGCCCGGCGCCGGGTCCGCGCCGCTCATGCCGGCGACCCCGCGGGCGGGTCGCCGGGCCGGAGGACGGGCATCCGTCCCGGGCGGCCCGCGAGCTGCATCAGCTGGATGTTGGCGCCGTTGGGGTCCTTGAGGTAGACGCTCCGCCCGCCGCGGTACGGGCCGATCGGGAGCGGGGCGGGGGAGCCGCTGCTCTCGATCCCCAGCCGGGCGAGGGTCGCGTCGATGTCCTCCACCGCGAACCCGAAGTGGGTGGCGCCGATGTCCGCGTTGCCCGCCACGACCTGGGCCTGCTCGATGCCCCGGAAGGCGACGACCTCGAAGATCGCGTTCGTGTGCGGGATGCGGAAGAACACGGCGTCCAGCTCGAGGCCGGGCGGGCGGCCCATCAGCCGGGCGACGTTCTCCGCGTGCTCGCCGCGCCACTCGACGCGGTCGATCGGCTCGCCGAACAGGCGCGTGTAGAAGGCGACGGACTCGTCCAGGTCGCGGGCGACGACGCCGATGTGATCGATCCAGAACACGGGCTCCTCCTCGGGATCAGGCGACGGGGGTGGCGGGGGCGGCGGGCGCCACGGCGAACGCGTGCGCCGGGTTGGTGACGAGCAGCTGCGTGGTCTCGGCCTCGGTGAAGCCCCGCTGGTGCATCCACGGCAGGATCTCGCCGGTGAGGTGCCCGAACCCGTGGCCGCCGAACGCCGCGAGCCGGTGCTTCTGGCAGATGTCGTGGGCGAGCAGGACGTGGTCCCCGGCGCCCGCGTCGACGAGGCCGCGCACGATGTCCAGCCGCTGGGCGTCGCTGAGGGTGGCCATCCGCGCGTCGGGCGGGAACAGGGAGCTCTCGAGGCCGAAGCAGTCGAGCTCCACGAAGATGCCGGCGCGGGTGAGCTCAAGCAGCTCGGCGTGCGGGGTGATGCCGCGGTCGAGGTGGGCGAGGATCGTCCGCGTGAGGTCGCCGCCCGCGGCCGCCACGACCTCCACGATCTCGGCGACCGCGCGCGGGTCCCGCCCGGGGTGGATCAGCAGCGGCAGCCCGGTCGTGCGCTGGGCTGCGGCCATCGCCTCGAGCGCCAGCCGCTCGCGCGGGTGGAGCGGCCACGAGCAGCCGACCTCGCCGATCAGCCCCGGCCGGATCCCCGTCCCGTCGACGCCGTCGCGCCACTCCGCGACGACCCGGTCGTGCAGCCCTGCCGCGTCGAGCGTCCGGACCTCGGGCGGGTGCGTCGGCTCCACGTACGACCCGGAGCCCATGATGACGTGCACGCCCGTCGACTCGGAGATGCGACGCAGGGCCGCCGCGTCGCGCCCGATGCCGGGCACCGTGCAGTCCACGAGCGTCCCGCCGCCCGTCCGCGCGAACGCGGCCAGCTCCTCGATCGCCAGGCGCTCGTCCAGCTGGTGCAGGTTGTCGAGGCTGCTCGTCCAGTGGCGCCGGACCCAGCCGAGGTTCGCCATGGCGAGCGGCTCGCGCGCGAGCCGGCGTCCGGCCTCGTCTCCCGGCTCCTGGAACGTCACCTGCCGCAGGTCGATCAGCAGGTGCTCGTGGGGCAGGACGCGGCCCAGCCGCGAGACGGGGACCGGCCCGAGGACGGTCTCCGCGAACGGCCCGCCGTCGCGTGCGCTCATCCGCGCAGCGGGACCCAGGCGGGCGGCTCGTCCGCGAGCCACGGCCCGGACGCGGGCAGGTCGCCGGGGCGATACACGCCAGGCGCCGCCGCGATCGCGCGCGGCAGCCCGTTGACGAGCATCGCGGCCGTGGACAGCAGCGCCCGGCAGCCGGGATCCACCGTGACCCGCAGGCCGTGGCGCCCGGACAGCTCGATCCGGTCGGTCGGGGTGAGGCCGGCCGAGGCCGGGTCCACGTGCAGCGTCATCGAGACCTCGAGCCACGGCTCGCCGCCGAACCAGCCGGTGGCCCGCTGGTCGGCGCCCGCGGTCCGCCCCGGCGCGACGACCGCCGCGTCGGGCAGCGTCAGCGGCCGGTCCGCGAGGATCGGCTCCGAGACGACCTCGATCCGCTCGAGGGTGCGGCCCATCGACGCGGCGAGGATGCGCAGGCTCTCGGGGAACCCCGCGTGGCCCACGACGGACCCGTCGGCGATGCCCGCCCGGAACGCGTCCGGGGTGATGTCGATGCCCAGCGATGCCCGCACGCGCGGCCCGAACACGCTCACGTCCACGATGCGGCGGGCTCGCAGGCGCTCGACGTCCCAGGCGAGCGAGGTGAGCGTGAGCGGCCACAGGTCGAGCACGAA
>JAICUV010000204.1 GCA_025935655.1 Chloroflexota bacterium
GGGTGAGGTCGTTCGTGCCGAGGCTCGCGAACGCGACCTCCTCGAACCACGAGTCCGCCGCGAGGACGGCGGACGGGATCTCGAGCATGACGCCCAGGTCCACGTGGCCCGTGGCCACACCCGCTGCCGCGAGCTCCGAGCGCGCACGCGCCGCCAGCTCCAGCAGGAGCGCGGCGTCGCCGGCGTCCGCCACCATCGGGGCCATGACCTTGACCGGCCCCGCCACGGCGGCCCGATAGCAGGCCCGCAGCTGGGTCACGAACAGCTCCGGCCGATCGTGCGCGAGGCGGAGCGCGCGCACGCCGAGGAACGGGTTGTCCTCGGCCGGCATCGGCAGGTACGGGATGGGCTTGTCGCCGCCGATGTCGAGGAGGCGGATCGTCACCGGGTCCCCGCCGAACGCCTCCACCGCCTCTTGGTAGGCGGCCGCCTGCTCGTCCTCCGTCGGCGGCGTGGATCGCTCGAGGAACAGGAACTCGGTCCGGAACAGGCCGACGCCGCGCGCCCCGAGCGCCCGGGCCGGGGCCGCCTCGGCGGGCGTCCCGATGTTGGCGAGCAGCGTGACCTCGACGCCGTCGAGCGTCACGGCCGGGAGCGATGCCTCCGAGGCATCGGCGGCGCGTGACTCGCGGACACGCGCCGCGCGCGCGTCGAAGTCCGCGGTGGTGGCCGCATCGGGCGCGAGGACGACCTCGCCCGTCTCGCCGTCCATTGCCAGCTCCGCCCCGGCGCCCTGCGCGGCGAGCAGCGCCAGCAGGCCCTTCGCGCCCACGACCGCGGGAATACCGTACGCGCGAGCGAGGATCGCCGCGTGGGCGGTCGGCGACCCTGCCTCGAGGACGATCCCCAGGATGTGCTCGCGCGGGAGCGTGGCGGTCAGCGACGGCGAGAGGTCGTCCGCGACCACGACGGCGGCCGCCGGGAGCAGGTCCTCCTCGGCCGGCAGGCCGGCCAGGAGACGCGCGATCCGGTCGGCGACATCGATGACATCGGCGGACCGGGCGGACAGGACCGGGTCGTCGAGCGCAGCGAGCATCGCCGCGACGGTGGCACCGGCCGCCTGGATCGCCGCGACCCCGTCCTCGCCCTCGCCGGTGATCCGCGCCACGGCAGCATCGACGAGCGTCGGGTCCCAGGCCATCGCCGCGTGGGCCATGAAGATCGCGGCCTCGTCCTCGTGCCCCGCGGCACCGACGCGCTCGGAGAGCGCCATCAGGTCGTCCGCGGCCTGGTTCGCGGCGTCGCGGAGGCGTGCCGCCTCGGCGTCCTCGCCGCCCCGCGTCACCCGGCCGCCGACCGGCAGCTCGCGGCGCCGGACATGGACCCACGACCCGCGCGCCACACCCGGTGCCGCAGGAACCCCGTGAACCGCCGTCATCCCCATGCCGCGAGCTCCCATGCCACGGCCCGGGATCGCACGATGCCGCGCGCCCATTGTCGAGCACCGGTGGACGTGGCGTCCGCGTCGATCCTCACGTCGCCGTGCCGGCTACACCAGCCGGGCGAACAGCTCGTTCGAGAGGAGCCGGCCACTGGTGGTCAGGCGAACGCGCTCGTCGCCGGGATCGTGGTCGTGCTCGTCGCCAGGGCCGTGGACGCGCTCCAGCAGGCCGGACCCGAGCGCCCACTCCAGGTGCGGCGCGAGCGGACCCGCCGCTGCCCCGGCCAACGGCACGCCGGTGTCCAGCCGCAGGGCCAGGATCACGGCCTCGGCGGCCGCGGTCGCCGCGTCGGGCGTCTCCGACGCGCCCGGCGGGAGGGCGGGTGGTGAGCCTCCCCCGGGGGCCAGCGCGCGCAGGTACCCGTCGAGGCGTGCGGCGTTCCAGCGGCGCGTGGACCCGTCGAAGGCGTGCGCACCCGGGCCCACGGCCTCGTACGGGCGCCGGTGCCAGTAGACGAGGTTGTGGCGGCTCTCGTGGCCCGGACGCCCCCAGTTGGAGATCTCATAGCCGCGGAACCCGGCCGCCCCCAGCCGCCGGACGGCATTCGCATACTGCGCGGCGGCCGTGTCCTCGTCCTGGTCGCGAACGGCGGCCACCCGCCAGCGTCGCGCGCCGGCCCTCGTCGCCAGGTGGTCGCCAAGCGGGCCCGTGAGCCCCTCCGCATCTGGATCGTCGAGGGTGAGCGCGTACGCCGAGACGTGGTCCACGTCCAGGCTGATCGCCGCGCCCAGCGTCCGGTCCCAGGCCGCCTCGTCCTGGCCCGGCACGTCGTACAGCAGGTCCAGCGAGATCGAGCCGATCCCCGCCGAGCGTGCCTCCGCGACGGCATCGGCCACGTCCTCGGGACGGTGCCGCCGGCCCAGCCGGCGGAGGAGCGCCGGCTCGAACGACTGCGCGCCCAGCGACAGCCGGTTGATGCCCGCATCCACGAGCCCGCGCGCGTCGCCGCGCTCGTCCGGGCCCGGGTTGGACTCGATCGTGACCTCCGCGCCGTCGGCGATCCCGTACCGCTCTCGGACGAGGGCGAGGATCGCCGCAAGGGACGAGGTCGGGAGGAGCGTCGGCGTCCCTCCCCCGAGGTACAGGGTCTCCAGAGGCGGCCGGCCGGCGATGCCCGGCCGCCCGAAGGTGGCGTCGGCCGCGTCCGCGCGCAGCCGAAGCTCGCTGAGCAGCGCCTCCACGAACGCGTCGAGGCGCGCTGCCGGGCCGCGCGCGGCCGACCCCGCGTAGACGACGAAGTCGCAGTACGGGCACAGCGAGACGCAGAACGGGACGTGGACGTAGAGCGCGACGGGCGGGAGCGGCGCGGCCTCAGCCGGCGGGGACAGCCGGACCGGATGCGGCTCTGCGGGGCTGGCCGTCATGCGGCCCCGGCGCTAGCGCGGACCGAGGACGCGCCAGCCCTCGGGCGTACGGTGGCGACGCTCGATCTCCTCGTCCTCGGTGCCCTTCGGCTTCGGGATGCCCGCGTGGCCGGTCACGAGGAAGATCGCGACGCGCGTGATCGCGTGGCCGATGAACGCCGCGCCGATGCCGCCGGTGATCGCCGTGACCCAGCCGCCGGCGAGGCCGATCGCGATCATCGCCGCGAGCATGTACCACGGTCGACCGGGCGCCCCGAGCCGTGTCGCCAGGCCGTAGAGCAGCGCCTGGGTCAGGTTCGCGAGGTTCGCGTCCATCGGGGTCATGAGCAGGAAGCCGAACACCATGCCGCGGAACACGGCCTCGTCGAAGAACGCCGTGGCGACCGCGTTGAGGACGTTGGCCGGATAGAGCCGCAGCCCGGGGAAGCGCAGGTAGTGGTAGCGGTAGAACGCGATCCCCATCGCGATCGCCGTGCCCACGGCGCCGTAGGCGAGGCCGAGGATCACGGCGCCGACCCGGTCGCCCAGGCTGAGATACAGGTCGTTGACCGGGTCCGGGTGGACCTTGAGCACGACGAGGATCAGGCCGATCCCGAGCGTGTACCAGGCGAGCCGGCGCATCAGCGACGGGCGGCGGCCCCAGCGGTCGATGTCGTTGTACTCGGCGGCGCTGAACCGCTCCGCGTCGAAGCGCAGCAGGACGAGCAGGCCCGTGAGCCCGACCGACATGAGGATGCGCAGCGTGTCGGGGACGCTGTCGATCCCGGGCATGCCCGCGACGTCGAACTCCGGCATGTGGCGGGCGTCAGCAGGCGGAGACGGGGCGCGTGGTCACGCGTCGCCCATCTTGAGGATGGCGAGGAAGGCCTCCTGCGGGATCTCGACCGATCCCACGCGCTTCATCCGCTGCTTCCCTTCCTTCTGCTTCTCGAGCAGCTTGCGCTTGCGGCTGATGTCGCCACCGTAGCACTTCGCGAGGACGTTCTTGCGCATCGCGCGGATGGTCTCGCGCGCCACGACGTGGCTGCCGATGGCCGCCTGCACCGGCACCTCGAACATCTGGCGCGGGATGAGCTCCTTGAGCTTGTCCACCAGCTGGCGGCCGGTGAGCTGGGCGCGGTCGCGGTGGACGATGAGGCTCAGGGCGTCCACGGGCTCGCCGTTGACGAGGACGTCGAGCTTCACGAGGTTCGCCACCCGGTAGCCGGTCTCCTCGTAGTCCATCGAGGCGTAGCCCTGGGTCCGGCTCTTGAGCTGGTCGTAGTAGTCGACGATCAGCTCGGCGAGCGGCAGCTCGAAGTGCATGTGGACGCGCTGCGGGTCCAGGTACTCCATGTTCTCGAACGTGCCCCGGCGACCCGTGGTCAGCTCCATGAGGCTGCCGATGTACCGGTCCGGCGTCACGATCCCGAGCTTGACCCACGGCTCCTCGATCGACTCGATCTCGCCCACGTCCGGGAACTTCGCCGGGTTGTCGACGGTGACCCAGCCGCGGTTCATCGTGAGCTGGACCCGGTACTCGACCGACGGCGCGGACGCGATGAGGTCGAGGTTGAACTCGCGCTCCAGGCGCTCCTGGACGATCTCCATGTGGAGCAGCCCGAGGAACCCGCAGCGGAACCCGAACCCCAGGGCGACCGAGCTCTCGGGCTCGTACGTGAAGCTGGCGTCGTTGAGGTGGAGCTTCTCGAGCGCGTCGCGCAGGAGCGGGTAGTCCGGGCCGCTCAGCGGGTACAGGCCGGCGAACACGAGGCTCTTCGCCTCCTGGAACCCGGGCAGCGGCGCCGCGGCCGGCCGCGCGACCGTCGTCACCGTGTCGCCCACCTGCGCCTCGCGGACGTTCTTGAGCCCCGTCGCGACGTAGCCGACCTCGCCCGCGACGAGCTGCTTCACGGGCACGAGCTGCGGCCGGAACACGCCCAGCTCCAGGAGCTCGGCCTCGGCGCCGCTGGCCATGAGCCGGATGACGTCGTGGCTGCGGATGGTGCCCGAGGCGAGCCGGATGTAGCAGAGCACGCCCTTGTACGGGTCGTAGTGGGAGTCGAAGACGAGCGCCTGGAGCTCCCTGGTCGGGTCGCCCTTGGGCGGCGGCACGCGGGCCACGATCGCCTCGAGGATCTCCTCGATCCCCCGGCCCTCCTTGGCGCTCGCCAGGATGACCTCCTCGCGCGGGATCGCGAGGACGTTCTCCAGCTCCTCCATCACGACGTCCGGCTGGGCGGACGGGAGGTCGATCTTGTTGAGAACCGGGATGATCGTGAGCCCCTCACGGATCGCGAGGTGGACGTTGGCCAGCGTCTGCGCCTCGATCCCCTGTGCCGCGTCGACCACGAGGATCGCGCCCTCGCAGGCCTGGAGGCTGCGGCTGACCTCGTAGGCGAAGTCGACGTGTCCTGGCGTGTCGATGAGGTTGAGGCCGTAGACCAGCCCGTCCTTCGCCGTGTACTCGAGCCGGACCGCGCGGGCCTTGATCGTGATGCCCTTCTCGCGCTCGAGGTCCATGGAATCCAGGACCTGGCTCATCATCTGCCGACCCTCGATCGTGTGGGTCATCTCGAGCAGCCGGTCCGCGAGCGTGGACTTCCCGTGATCGATATGGGCGATGATCGAGAAGTTCCGCAGGCGGGACTGGGGGATGGTCACGACGCGGGAGTGTAGCCCCCGGGGCGCCCGGCGGCGCGCGCTGCGATCACCGTCAGCCCTGGTACCCGACCGGAAGGAGCCGCGGTCCGCCCCACTCCTCGCGGAGCAGGCTGTGCATCGCGGTGTCGCGCCAGGCGCCCCGGCTGAAGAACGACTTGCGGATGAGGCCCTCGAACGTGAACCCCACCTTCTCCAGCACGCGCCGGGAGGCGGCGTTCGCCGGGTGGGTCTCGGCCTGGATCCGGACGATGTCCTTGTGCAGGAACAGGTAGTCCGTGATCAGCGTGACCGCCTCGGTGCCGAGTCCCCTGCCGCGAGCCTCCGGGACCAGCTGATAGCCGATCCAGCAGCCCCCGCCGCACGTCCCGTGGGCGACCGAGCCGACCGGGACGCCGGCCTTGTCGCAGACCATGTACCAGCACTCGTCCTTGTCGGCCTCGAACTCCTTCTCCATCTGGGACAGGGACAGCTGGCCGAAGCTCTCGAACTCGCCGTTGACCTCGACGTCGCCGCTCCAGGCCGTGAGAAGCGGGAGATCCGACTTCTCGGCGCGGCGCAGGTCGACGAGGGTGCCAGGGATCATCGGGCCCTCCTGCGGAGACGTGCCCGGGAACGCGAGGCGGTCGTCAGGCTGATTATCGGACGTCGCGGCGGCGATCCACCCGTGCGATCCTCCGCGCGTGCGTGACCGCGACCGACCCGAGGGCCCGCGGCGCTTGCCGCTCTCGAGGCGGCGAGCGTTCGTCCAGCGCCACACGCGGCTGCGTGACGTGGA
>JAICUV010000347.1 GCA_025935655.1 Chloroflexota bacterium
AACCGGAGCGATCCCAGCTGTGCCAGGTCCAGCCACGAGGTCCCGGCGAAGGCCGCCTCCCAGCCGAGGATCCTGTCGAGCTCCACCGCGTGGCCCACCGATTCGTGGATCTGGAGCGCCATCTGCTCCGAGCCGAGGATGAGGTCGGTGGCGTCCAGCGACGGGCACTGGGGCGCCCACAGCAGCGCCCGCGCCTCCTCGCCGATGCGTGCCGCGTTGCCGGGCAGGTCGAGCGCGCGCACGAGCTCCCAGCCCCGCGTCCCGAACTGGCCGCGGATGCCCGGGTACGACCGTCGCTGCGTCTCGCCTTCGCCAACCGCTGTGGCGTTCATGCCGGCGCCGCACTCGCGGATGTGCTGGTCGACCCGTGTGCCCTCGCTGGACACGAGCCACTTGCGCGTCTCCCACACGTTGGAGGTGGCGAGCGCGGTGTCCGCGCCGTGCTCCCGCATGGTCGTCGTGACGCCCTCGAGGAGGCGGGCCTTCTCGTCGAGCGGCACGCTCCACGGGTCCTCCTCGCACGGGGACGCCCAGGAGCCGGTGGCGGGCGCGACCGGCACGAGCTCCGTCGCCGGCCCCGCGACCCGTGCCGAGGCGCGCGCGATCGCCGAGGCGCGCTCGCCGGCCGCACGGGCGCCGGCGGGGCTCGGGTCGGGGACCGCGAAGAAGCCCCACGAGCTGCCGATGAGCGCCCGGACGCCGATGCCGGCCCGCTCGCCGCGGTCCACCAGCTCGACGTGCCCGTTGCGTGCCCCGACGACCTCGGACCGGGACTCCATGACCCGCGCGTCCGCGTAGCGGGCGCCGGCGTTGAGGGCCGCCTCGACGGCGGCGGATGCGACGTCGTACATGGGGGCATCGTATGCCGCCCTGCGCGTCGGAGGCGGGACGGTCGCGTTGCAAAGGGCGCGAACGGCTCCTGTCCGCGCGCCATGGCGGACGCTATGCTGGGTGCTGGGGCTCGTGCCCACCGCACGTGTGAGGAGAGTGCATGGAACTGATCGTGGTCATCGCGATCATCGTCGTCATCGTCCTGGTCGTCGCAGGCATCTACAACGGCCTGGTCACGCGCCGCAACCGGATCGACGAGGCCCTGGGCCAGATCGAGGTCCAGCTCAAGCGCCGCCACGACCTCATCCCGAACCTGGTCGAGGCCGTCAAGGGGTACATGGGCTTCGAGCAGAGCGTGCTCACGAAGGTGACCGAGGCCCGCGCCAACGCGGTCGCCGCCGGCGCCCAGGGCCCCGCCGCCCAGGCCCAGGCCGAGAACGCGCTGACCGGCGCGCTGCGGTCGCTGTTCGCGGTCGTCGAGAACTACCCGGACCTCAAGGCCAACCAGAACGTCATGCAGCTCCAGGAGGAGCTGACGACGACCGAGAACCAGATCAGCTTCTCGCGCCAGCACTACAACGCGACGGTGCTGGACTACAACAACTCCATCCAGACGATCCCCGCGGTGATCTTCGCCGGCATCCTCGGCTTCACGAAGCGCGAGTTCTTCGACGCCGAGCCCGAGGCGACCGAGGTTCCGAAGGTCGACCTGAGCCTCAGCTGAGCCACCTCCACGACCCGCGGCCGGCGTCCGCGCGACGCCGGCCCGAGGCGACCCCATGGCGACCTTCTACGACCAGATCAGTGCCAACAAGCGCAACTCCGTGCTGTTGGCGCTGTTCGTCGTCCTCCTGCTGGGCCTGCTCGGCCTGACGATCGGCTGGGCGGTTACGGGCGATCCCAGGGCGGCCATCCCCTCGACCGGCATCGCGATCGCGGTCGGGCTCATCGCCGCGCTGTTCTCGTACTACGGCGGCGATTCCCTCGTGCTCTCGATCTCCGGGGCCAAGGAGATCAACGCGCAGGACGCGCCGCAGCTGTTCAACGTCGTCTCCGAGATGGCGACGGCCGCGAACGTGCCGATGCCCCGGGTCTACGTCATCGACGACAGCGCGCCCAACGCGTTCGCCACCGGCCGGGACCCGACGCACGCGTCCGTGGCGATCACGACCGGGCTGCTCGAGAAGCTCGACCGGGAAGAGCTCCAGGGCGTGATGGCCCACGAGCTCAGCCACGTCCGCAACTTCGACATCCGGTTCTCGCTCATGGTCGGCGTGCTCGTCGGCTCGATCGCCCTGTTGGCGGACTTCTTCCTGCGGTTCACGTTCTGGGGCGGCGGACGACGGAGCCGGAGCTCGAACGACAGCGGCGGTGGCGGGCTCCAGATCGTCGTGTTCGTCGTGGCGATCGTGCTCGCCATCCTCGCCCCGATCATGGCACGGCTGGTGCAGATGGCCGTGAGCCGCCAGCGCGAGTACCTCGCGGACGCGTCGGGCGTGGAGCTGACCCGCAACCCCGTGGGCCTGGAGCGGGCGCTCGCGAAGATCACGCTCGACACCGAGCCGCTGGAGGTCGCCAACCGCGCCACCCAGCACCTGTACTTCGAGAACCCCATCAAGGCCGCGACCGGGGAATCGACCAACCTGTTCTCGACCCACCCGGCGGCGCTGGACCGGATCAACCGGCTGCGCCAGCTGAGCGGCCAGCCGGCGGTCACGCGCCCCGACCAGGTCCTGGATCCGCGTCTCGCGGCCGCCGCGCTGGGAGCGGCCGGGACGCCATCGCTGCCGCCGGCGCCTCCCGGATGGAACCGTCCCTCCTGACCCGGCGACCGCCGTCCGCGGGCACCGCGTTCCTTGCCGCCCGATCGGCGCGCATGGTATTCTGCGCCGCGCCGACGGGCCCTCGCGGGGGTCTTGACCGGGCCGAGATAGCTCAGTTGGTAGAGCACGCGACTGAAAATCGCGGTGTCGCCAGTTCGAATCTGGCTCTCGGCACCATCACCCGTGTCGGCATCGAGCGGAAGTGGCTCAGTTGGTAGAGCATCACCTTGCCAAGGTGAGGGTCGCGGGTTCGAGTCCCGTCTTCCGCTCCATTCCCTCCCTCGGGTTCCGACCGAGCGGTCGCGCGCGCCACTGACAGGCGCTCGACGGCCT
>JAICUV010000109.1 GCA_025935655.1 Chloroflexota bacterium
CGGGGTCTTCGGGATGGCGAACAGCGCGAGGCGGTGGGCGGTCGCGGCGGCCTCGCCGCGACTCGCCACGTCCAGCTTGCCGAGGATGTTCGACACGTGGACGCTGGCGGTCTTCTCGCTGATGAACAGGTCCGTGGCGATCTCGCGATTGGTCCGTCCCACGGTGAGGCGCTCGAGCACGTCCAGCTCGCGGCGTGTCAGGCGGAAGGGCGTCGCACGGCCGCGGGGCGGCGCGCCGGCAGCGTCCGTGGTCGCCGCGGCGGCACGCGGCGCGAGGTCGAGCCGCGAGCGCACGGCCAGCCGTTCCACCTCGCGCTGCAGCGGCGCGGCCCCCAGCTCGCTCGCGATCCGATGGGCCTCCGACGCGGCGGACTGCGCGGCGGCCCGCGAGCCCCGCGCGAGCAGCAGCGCCTCGGCCTGGCGGTATCGGCTGTAGGCCACGTCGTGCGGGTGTCGCAGCTCCCCGGCCGCGATCGCCGCGGCCGCCCACGCGGTCGCGCTCGAGCGCCCCATGAGCCGGCTCAGCTCGGCCTGCTCGAGCGCCGCGTCGAGCGCGAGGTGCGCGTCGCCCCCGCCGGCCATCGCGCGCACGAGCTGCGCGTGACGCTGGAACCGCTCGTCGAACTCGCGTCCGATCGCGAGCGCCTCGGCCAGCCCCGCCGAGTCACCGAGCGGCCGGGCCACCTCCGCGAGGTCCGCCGCGGCCCGGATCGCCAGGCGGTGACAGACGCGCATGTGGACGTCGCGCTCCGGCTCGGCCGAGCGCGCGAGGCTGTCGCGCACAGAATCGATGGCGTCGGACGGCTGGCCCCGCGCGATCGACAGCAGGGCGATGCTCGAGTAGAGGTCGGTCCAGCCGTACGCGGTCGCGGTGAAGGCCCTGCACATCAGCAGCACGGTCTCGAGGTGCTCCGCGGCCGAATCCAGGTCGCCGCGGGCCAGGTCGAGCAGCGCGCGGGCACCGTGGGCAAGCACGCCGTGCGCACCCATCGGGTCGCGCTCGAGGGCGCTCGAGATCCACTCGTCCCCCTCGGACCACCGCCCCAGCAGGAACGCCGACAGGCCCCGGATGGCCCGCAGGGCGCTGCCGAACCCCTCCGCACCCCAGCGGCCGCTCTCCGCGATCCCGTCATCCGCCGCCCGGCATGCCTCCTCGAGATCGCCTGCCCAGTGGAGGGCCAGCGCCAGCTCGATCGAGATCTCGGCCGCCCCGGTGACATCCCCGGCGGACCGGGCGCGTGCCAGCGCCTCGCGCAGGGTGCGAACACCGGCCTCGGCCTCACCCACCGCCGCCGCGTTGCGACCGATGCAGCCGAGCGCGCGGATCTCCGCGGTCGTGGACCCGGACCGGCGGGCGGCCGACAACGCCTCCTCGGCGACGCGGTTCGACTCGCTGAAGTGGCACTGCAGCCCGAGCGCCTGCGCCAGCACGCCGAGCACGTGGGCGCGGGCGACCGACGGGGGGTCGGCCGGAAGCAGGTCGAGCGCCCGGAGCGCCACCGGCTGGGCGGCGTCGGGATTGCCCGAGCGCAGGTGGTACACGGCGAGCCGCTCGAGCATCGTCCCTCGCCGCACCGGGTCGTCCAGGACCTCGGCGTCCACGTCGAGCGCCCCCTGGACCAGCTCGATCGCGCGACGGTACTCGCCCGCGAGGGCGGCCGACTCGGCGGCGCGCATCGTGAGGTCGAGGTGCGTCATGTCCTCGACGGTCTCCGACGCCGCCGCCCACAGGCCGAGTGCGAGGTGGTAGTGGGCATACGCGTTGCCGAACGCGAACATCCGCTCCGCGGCGCGGCCGGCGCGCACCAGCGCGGGCAGGGCCCTGTGCGCATCGCGTGCCTCGTACCAGTGGTGTGCGAGCTCGGACGCCACGGTGGGATCGATGTCGCCTTCGGCATGGATCGTCTCGACGGCGGTGGCGACCGCGGCGTGGAGCCGCACCCGCTCGCCGGGCAGCAGCTCGGCGTACGCCACCTCGCGCAGGAGGCCGTGGCGGAACCGCATGACCTCGTCGTCGCCCGCCACCAGCAGGTTCCGGTCGATGGTCTCGCGCAGCGCGGCGGCCATCGCGGCCTGCTCCATGGACGTGACGATCACCAGGGCGTCGTGGTGCGCGGACTGTCCGGCGACGGCGACGACGCGCAGCACCTCGCGCGCCGCGGGCGACAGGGCGCCGACCCGCGCCAGCAGCGTGTCGCGAAGGGTCAGGCCCAGGCGCTGCTCGCCGCGCTGCTCCACGGCGAGCAGCTCCTCGATGAAGAACGCGTTACCGCCGCCGCGGTCGTGGAGCCGGGCGACGAGCGTGCGCTGGGGCGGCGCGCCGAGGATGCCCGCGAGCTGCTCCTCGACCTCGTCGGGGGTGAACGGGGCGAGCTCGATCCGCTCGACCTGTCCGCTCCGCCCCAGCTCCGCGAGCAGGGCGAGGAACGGGTGGCGCTCCGTCAGTTCGTCCGTGCGATAGGTCCCGACGAGCATCACGGGGGCGTCGGCCAGGTTGCGCACGAGGAACCGGAGCATGTCGCGGGTCGACCGGTCCGACCAGTGGAGGTCCTCGAGCGCGATCACGGTGGGCGCGTCCGCGGCGATGCGCTCGATGAGCCCCAGGACCTGGAGGTAGAGGGTCGACTGGCCGGCCGACGGGGCCCCCTCGGGCGATGCCTCGCGCTCGCCGCCGGACTCGAGGTCCGGGATCAGCTGGACCACGGCCGATCGGGCCGGCCCGACGATCCGCCCGAAGTCCCCGGCGGGCATGGCCTTCAGCCACGGACGAAGGGCCGCCACGAGCGGGTCGTACGGCGGCGCCCCGTCGCCGAGGTCGACGCACGCACCGCCGAGGAAGCGCATCCCGGTGGACTCGGCGCGCGCCCGGAGCTCCGCGAGCAGCCTCGTCTTCCCGACGCCGGCCTCGCCGCCGACGATCACCGTGCCGACGACGCCGGAGCGGGCGGCGTCGAGCACGGCCTCCAGCCGCTGGAGCTCCTCCCCCCGTCCGACGAAGACGGGGCTCGAGATGCGCGCCGACATTGCCGGATTATCGGGGGCTCCGCAAGCGCGAATCGCGGAGCCGCGCGGCATGTTCCGGGCGCCCCTCCCCTAAGGAACGCCACGACCCGGAATTAAGGATCGCCCCATTGCCTGGGCGCGCCATCGGGGCCTACCCTCCGGGCGACGTCCCATCCAAGCGGAGCTTCCCCATGACCGATGCGTCCAGTGTCCCGGCGGCGGACGTGCGCATGGACCTCGTCGGAGAGGCCTGCTCGACGCTCACCCCGATGATCGCGTTCCAGATGCGCCAGCTGCAGAGCGGCCAGGTCCTGGAGGTCATCTCCGACGACCCCTCCGCGCGCAGCGGCCTCGCCTCGTGGTCGAGGTTGACCGGGAACCCCATGGTGGCCATCGTCGAGGAGGGGTCGGCGCGGACGCGCTACTACCTGCGTCGGAAGTAGGCTGGAGGACCGAAGCGTGCCCAGATTCATGGCCCAGATCACCCACGGTCGTGACGATCCGGAACGGGCGACGCTGCCACTCATCGTGGCCAACGTGGCCGCATCCGCCGACCAGGAGGTCATCATCCTGCTCACGATCGAGGGCGTGTGGCTGGCGACGAAGGGCTACGGGGACGAGATCCACCACGAGGGCATGCCGCCGCTGCGCGAGGTCCTCGCGTCGGTGCTGGCCAACGGCGGGGAGGTCTGGGCGTGCGGGGCGTGCACGAAACCCCGGGGCATCACCGACGATGACCTGATCGAGGGCGCGCGGATCATCTCCGCCGTGGACTTCGTCGCGGAGCTCGCATCGGGCACCCCGCTGTACACCTGCTGAGCCCTCGAGAATGAGGAAACGCGCCTCGGCGGCCTAAGGACCGTGCCGATGTGCCGGACGACTCGTCACACCACCCTCTCCCTGGGATGAGGCCGGGCAGCCAGCCCCGCCGCAAGCACCTGGAGAGGGAACCATGGCCAGACTCTCGACGGTCCACCTCCGGCTCCTGCCGGTCGCGGCCGCGATCGTGCTCGTCACGCCGGGCAGCGTCGCGGGCAGGAACGACGGTCCGTGGGGCACGGCCACGGCCGAGCCCGGCGTCAACACCGCGGCGGCCGAGGGCTGCCCGATCGAATCGCCCGACGGCCTCGACCTCTACATCGCCTCCAACCGGGCGGGCGGGACGGCCAACCCGGACCCGAACGACATCTGGGTCTTCCACCGCGACACCATCGACGGCTCGTGGGGCCCGGCCGAGAACATCGGCGCCCCGGTGAACTCGACGTCCGCGGACTACTGCCCCACGCCGCTCCGCGGCAAGTCGCTCCTGTTCGTGTCGAACCGGCCGGGCGGCTGCGGCGGCGGCGACATCTACCTCGGCCGCAGGAACCCGAGCTCCGGCTGGAGCGTCGCGAACCTGGGCTGCGCGGCCGACGGGTCCGGGCCGAACTTCCCCGGTGGCGAGTTCGGGCCGTCGCTCGTCGAGACGGAGCAGGGGACGTTCCTGTTCTTCTCCAGCGACGGCTACACCCCGGGCGGTCCCCAGGACATCTACATGAGCCGGAGGCTCGCCGACGGGAGCTTTGGCCCCGCCACGGCGGTCGCCGAGCTCAACACCGCGGCCAGCGACTTCATGCCGAACGTTCGCAAGGACGGGCTGGAGATCGTGTTCAACTCCAACCGGGCCGGCGGCTTCGGCGGCCAGGATGTCTACACCTCGGAGCGGTCCAGCACCGCGGACCCGTGGTCGGCACCGGTGAACGTCGGCGCCGGGGTGAACACGGCCGGCAACGAGACCCGCTCGTCGCTCTCGTGGGACGGCCGGCGCCTCCACTTCGGCCGCGACGGCGACATCTTCGTCAGCACGCGCTGACCATCGCGCGCTCCGACGCGGAGGCGGCGCCGTCCTGGTTGCCGCCTCCGCGGCGTGCCCACCGGGACGAAAGAGAACGCCCCCGGGGCGCGGATCCGGGGGCGTTCGAGGGGAAGCGATCTTGGTACCGCATACCGGATTCGAACCGGTGATCTCCGCCTTGAGAGGGCGGTGTCCTGGGCCTCTAGACGAATGCGGCAGGCGTTGGACGATGCCGTCCGACGGTGGCGGAGGATACCAGAGGGGCCGCGAACCCCGCAATCGCGGGGGCCGCCGCTGAGCCCTACAGGCGGTTCGTCTCCAGGAACGCGCGCAGCGTCTCCGCGACCTGGAGGTAGCTCTGCTCGCCGAGCACGAGCCCGTAGTGCGAGTGGGCCCCGAACGGCTCGTAGGGCGCGTCCAGCCACGTCGCCAGCTGCTCGACCTCGGGCTCCGGGACGTACGCGTCGAGCCCCGCCCCGATGACGAGCCGCGGCACGTCCGGCAGTGCCGACCGGTCCACGGGCACGCCCTGGAGGACCTGGCGCTTCATCTTCCCGGACTCGAACGCCTTCTGCCCGAGGAGGTGCTGGATCCGCAGGACGTCGGCCAGCGTGAGGTCTCGGTGCTCGCGCTGGAGCTTCTCGGGGAGCGTCTCCCACCCGAGCGCCGAGCGGCCGTACGCATCCGGGACGTCGCGCACGACGTGCGGGCGGACCGTGTCGCGGACCTCCTTGGGCAGCTCCGGCGCGATGAGGACGTACGCCGACACCGGGACCCGCTCGATCGCCTTGAGCACGAGCAGCCCGCCCAGGCCGTGCCCGACCGCGACCGTGCCCGGGCCGAGCCGCTCCGCCGCGGCCACGACGTCCTCCGTGTACGTCCCGACGTCCAGGGTCTCCGGGTCGGCGGTCTGGCTCCAGAAGTGGTTGCGCAGGTTGAGCGCGTGCCCCTCCCAGCCCCGGCCGGCGAAGTGGTGCAGGTAGCGCTCCCAGACCCAGGACCCGCCGAGCTCGCCGTGGACGAACAGGATCGGCTTGCGGCGCGAGCGACGCTCGGGCAGCCAGGACTCGATGTACAGGCCGCGATCGACGAGCTCGATCTCGTCCTTGCGCACCGGCCGGCCGTGCGAGGCCGGGGTTCGCGAGAGCAGGCGATCCGAGGAGCTGAGATCGGTCATCGGCATGGGGCTCCGGGCTACCACTCGTGCGGGTTGAGCACGAGGCCGGTGAGGGCCTTCGGGTAGAAGTAGGTGGACTTCTGCGGCATCACGTCGCCGTCGCGGGAGACCGCGAGGATGGACGCGACCGGCGTGGGCTCGAGGAGGAACGCCGCGTCGGCACCGCCCTCGCCGCGCTCGACGAGGGCTGCGGCATCCGCCGCCGATTTCGCGTAGCTGATCCGCTCGCCGCCCGCGACGGCCGCGGCGTCGATGCCGAGGACGTGGTCGAGCGTCGCGGACAGGAGGCTCACGTCGAGGCCCCGGACGGCCTCGCCCCCGGCCGCGATCAGCCCCGCGAAGGCGTCGCGGCGGGCACGCAGCTCGAAGGCGCCGTCCCGGGTCACGAGGCCGAAGCGGCCCTCGCCGCCGGCGAGCTCGCCCGCCGCCTCGTACCGGGCGACGAGCGCGGCAGGGTCGGCGGCCGTGACGTCGAACAGCGAGGGAAGCCCGTCACGGAGCCTGGCGAGGCCGTCCGGCGCCAGGCCCCGCACGACCCGGTGCGTCGGGAGCACGGTGAGCTCGTCCGCCGCGTCGAGGAACAGCATCAGCAGGTAGTCGAACGCCGGGTCCTCCTCGCACGAGCGCGTCATCCGCCGCTCGTCGCGATAGCGGACCGCGGTCTCGTAGCGGTGGTGGCCGTCGGCGATGTAGACGGGTCCGGCGCCGGCGATCCCGGCGAGCGTGGTCGCGGGCGCGCCGTCGCCCTCGTCGGTCACGAGCCACAGCCGGTGGCGCACGCCATCGTCGTCGGTGACGTCCGCCAGCGGCGGCTGTCCCGCGACCTCCGCGAGCATCGCGGCCGCGCGCCGGCTGGGATCCTCGTACAGCCCCACCACGGGCGAGGTGTTGATGCCCGTCGCCCGGAGCAGCCGGTAGCGGTCCTCCTTGGGGCCCGACAGGGTGCGCTCGTGCGGCAGCACGCCGCTCCCCGGTCCGAACGGCTCGATCCGGAGTCGCGCGAAGAAGCCGCGCTGCGTGCGCTCGACGTCGGTGTGCGGGATCCGGTACGTCTGCTCGTAGACGTACACGCCCGGGCGCGGATCCTTGCGCAGCGTCCCGTCGGAGCGCCACGCCGCCAGGGTGCGCGCGACGCGCCGGTACTTGTCGTCCGGGTCCGCGTCCTGCGGCTCAGCCGCCGGCAGGTCGAGCCGCACGGCGTTCTTCGGGTGGCGCGCCAGGAGGTCGCGGTGGAGGTCGGCGCCGATGACGTCGTACGGCGGGGCGACGACCGCGCCGAGATCCCCGGTGACCTCGGGGTCGAACCGGATGGCACGGAACGGGCGGATCTGGGGCACGGGGTCCTCGAAAGACGCGGGTGACGGGCGCGAGGCGCTTGGCGACGCGTGCAGACCTGGGGCACCCGCATCGTACGATAGGCGCCGTCGGACGGCCACTCGTCACGCGTCCGCACGCCGTACGGGGGCCTGCGCGTGCAACTTTTCCACCGTCCGGCGCGTCGTTGCTCCGACCACCCCGCCACAGCTGGAGCCCGCGTGGCCCGTCGCCCGTCACGAACGACCCGCACCGTCCTCCGCCTCGCGGCCTCGCTGCTCGTCCTGCTCGCGCTCCTCCCCGTCGCGTCCACGCCGGTCGCCGCGGCGGACGGGCTCACGATGACCGCCCGCGCGCTGCTCCAGGGACACGTCCGCGCGGGGTCGTGGTTCGCCATTGCGGTCGACGTCGAGAACGCCGGCCCCACGGTCACGGGCGAGCTCCGGATCACCGGTGGCGCCGACTCGCGGACGCGGTTCGGGACACCGGCGGAGCTGGCCACCGGCTCCCGCAAGCAATACCTCCTGTACGCGCTCCCACCGTCCTTCGGCGGCAACATGAAGGTCCAGCTCGTCGCCGGTGACAAGGTCATCGCGGAGGCACCGGTCGCCGTCGCCCTCCACGACCAGACGCAGCTCGTCGTGGGCGTGGTCGCGGAGAACCCGGCGAAGATCGTCGGGCAGCTGGACCTCCTGCCCAACCAGAACGGCATCCCGCCGGTCATCGTCCCACTGACCCCCGCGGACCTGCCGGAGCGGATCCAGGCCTGGGCGGCGCTCGACCGCCTCATCTGGCAGGACACCGACACCGCGTCGCTGACCACGGCGCAACTCGCCGCGCTCCGGACCTGGATCGCCGGCGGCGGCCGCCTCGTGATCGTCGGCGGCACCGCGGGCGCGGACATCCTCTCGTCGCTCCCCGACGAGCTGCTCCCCTACCGCCCGAGCGCGATCCTCGACGTCGACCGGGCAGCGCTGCGACCCACCGTCGGGGGCGCCCCCGCGGCCGCCACGACCCTGACCGCGTACGCGGGCGACCCGGGCGCCGGACACGTGCTCGCGACCTCCGGCGACCGCGTGATCGCGGGCGACCTGACGTTCGGGTCGGGCTCCGTGACGCTGCTCGGGTTCGACCCCACGACCGGCTGGATCGCGGACGGCGACGCCTGGGACGCGCCGCTGTGGAAGAAGCTCCTCCCGCAGCGCTCGACGGGGACGGTGTCGCTCGCGGACGACTCCCAGATCGTGGGTGCCGTCGCCAACCTGCCGAGCCTCGCCCTGCCGCCGATCACGGGCCTGCTCGTGCTCCTGTTCGGCTACATCCTGCTGGTCGGGCCGGTGAACTACCTCGTGCTCAGCCGGCTCGACCGCCGCGAGTGGGCGTGGGTCACGGTCCCCGCGCTCATCGCCGTGTTCACGGTCGGCGCGTTCGGCATCGGGTCGCTGCTCCGCGGCTCGGACGTCATCGTCCACCAGGTCGCGATCGTCCGCGGGGCGCCGGGCACGTCCCAGGCCACGACGCAGGCCTACCTCGGCATCTTCAGCCCCTCGCGCGCGACCTTCCAGCTCAAGGTCGAGGGGGACGCGCTGCTCGCGACGCCCATGAACGGCGACATCTTCGGCGGCGGGACGGGCGCCGGCCTGGACGTCCTCGAGGGCGACCCGTCGCGGGTGCGCGACCTCGAGGTCGGCTTCGGCTCGCTGCGCACGATCCGCGCGGAGGGCAGCGCCACCGGGCCCGTCGTCGACGCCTCGCTGCGGCTCGAGGACGGGAAGATCACGGGCACGGTCACCAACCGCTCGCAGCGGACGCTGGAGGAGCCCGCGCTCGTGCTCGGGGGATCCGCCGTCAAGCTCAAGGACATCCCCGCCGGCGCCACCGTGGACGTCACCTTCCCGATCTCGCTCAACGCGAACGTCAACGGGGTCTCGCTCTCGGAGCGGGTCGTCGGGCCGATGTCCTTCGACGGTTCCAGCCTCGACGAGACCGCGCAGCGCAGGCTCGTGCGCCGGTCGATCATCGACCAGCTGAGCTACGACCCGATGACCGGCGCCCAGTGGGCGTTGCCGGGCGACAGCGTCCAGCTCCTCGCCTGGGGGACGGACGCCGTCCTGCCCGCCGAGATCGAGGGCCAGCAGGTCCGCCAGGTGGCCAACGTCCTGTACGAGGTGCCGCTGCCGTTCACGGTCGGCGGCACGACGACCTTCGCGGGCGACCTCCTGCGGAGCAGCGTCGTGGAGGCGGATGCGAACTTCTTCTCGCGCGACCCGTGGTCCATCCAGCTCGGGACCGGCAAAGCCCGGATCGCCTGGCGCCCGCTGCCGTTCGACGGCACGTTCGGCGCGTCCAGGGTCGTCGTCGCGCTCTCGTTCAACGGGGAGACGACGATGCCCGGCGGCGATCCGGTTCCCGCGACCGAGAAGGCCCGCTGCGACCCCGCCGCGGCGGGCTGCGTCCTGCCGCAGGACGCGCTCCCGGACATCGAGGTCCTGGACGTGAAGACCGGCACCTGGGTGCAGTTCGCGCACCTCACGGGCAGCCGGCCGTACGAGCTCGCCGACGCGGCTCGGTGGGTCGACCCGACCAGCGGCGAGATCCAGGTCCGGTTCGTCAACGAGCGCCCCGACCCCCTCTACTTCCAGTTCATCATCTCCGTCACGGGGGCCGTCAGGTGAGCATCGTCAAGGCGACCGGCCTCGTGAAGCGCTACGACCGGACGCTCGCCGTCGGCGGACTCGATCTCGATGTGGCCGAGGGCGAGATCTTCGGCCTCGTCGGGCCGAACGGCGCCGGCAAGACGACGACGCTGCGGATCCTCTCGACGCTCCTCGTCCCGGATGCCGGGGACGCGGAGATCGCGGGCGCGAGCGTGCGCCGGAACCCCAACGACGTGCGGCGCGTCCTCGGGTTCATGCCGGACAGCTTCGGGGTCTACGACGACATGAAGGTCTGGGAGTACCTGGACTTCTTCGCCCGCTGCTACGGGATCCCCGCGGACCGGCGCCGGCGCA